>JAFUHS010000088.1 GCA_017468745.1 Treponema sp.
ATTCCTTCTTCAATCATGTTGAATCCGTGTGAGTACCAGAGAGCTGAACCTTTCTTCATTCTCTTCATTACTTCTGAAATTACATTTGTGTGCTGCTTATCCGGAGTAAGGTTTCCGATGAGGTCGGCGGTTGGAATCAATTCGTCATAAGTTCCGACTTTGAAGCCGTTTTCTGTTGCGTTCTTCCAAGACTGTCGTTTCTGAGCGATTGCCTCTTCGCGGAGAGCGTAGCTTACATCCAAGCCTGAGTCGCGGAGACAGAGACCCTGGTTCAAGCCCTGTGCGCCACAACCTACGATTACGATTTTTTTGCCTTTGAGAGCGTTAACTCCGTCAGCGAATTCTTCTTTTGCCATTGAGCGGCAGTGACCGAGCTGCAAGCGAGCCTCGCGCCACGGAATAGAATTAAAATAGTTGTTACCCATTTTTTTCCTCTAAAAATTAATTTGAGATTATTATAATACTCGCCAGTGATTGCGTAAAGTGAAATAAAATGAATGAAATGTTGTGAATTTTGCAATATGCATAAAGTGCAGGAAACCTTGTGCTGGAGTCCAGTTAGTCATTTTTAATCTCCCCTAATTCATGCTATATCATGAATCTTGAAATGCTGCTTCCGTAGAATTGTCTTTATATCTGCATTTGAAAGCTCTTCAGTATAGAAATAACACTTCCCCCTTTTAATCTTTTTTTCTATAATAAGCTATGTTTTCAGTTGTTTTTGGAATTGCATGTATCGCCTTTACTGTATTCGCCACTTTACCTGTTGGTTTGGGGTGGGGAAGTGAGATTGTTTTATTTTTAAAAGGTGCCGCTCCTGTTCTTGCTGCCTTGGTCGGGCTTATAGCTATTCTCATTGGAATTGCGGATTTGCGTGACCGCCATGAAGCCAAGCGTGAGGAACTTGAATACGAAAAACTGAAGGATGAAAACAAGGACTGATGTATTCGATTTTCCACTTCAAATTTTTTCAAGAAAATCAAATTTTCCTTTTGAATTTATATTGATTAAACTCCCCATAAATTCTATACTGTTAATCCCCGTATATTCATTGTGTGCGACTGCTCATCGCCCACAGGTACCAAGCTGACGATGCAAAACAGCGAAGTACACCAGAATTTATATTGAAGGTTAAAAGAATGAAAACCATTTTCGTTAAAGACTATGAACAGAAACGCGACTGGTATCTCATCGATGCGGAAGGAAAGCCGCTCGGTCGTGTTGCAGCAAAAGTAGCTTCAATTCTTCGCGGAAAGAATAAGCCTACTTACACACCAAACCAGGAAATGGGTGACTATGTTGTTGTCATCAACGCAGAAAAAGTTGCTGTTTCTGGAAACAAACGCACAGATATGCTCTACCGCCACTATACAGGTTTTGTGGGCGGTCTCAAGAGCTTCACTTTCGAGAAATTGATTGAACGCCATCCGACACAGCCTTTGGAGCGCACAATCGCTGGTATGCTTCCTAACGGTCGCCTCGGTCGCCGTCTCATGGGAAATGTTAAAATCTATGCTGGTTCAGAGCATCCGCATGCTTCACAGAACCCAAAAGTAATTGAACTTTAATAGGAGTCTATCATGGCAGTAAAAAATATTGCAATCGGAACAGGAAGACGAAAAACATCTGTTGCCCGCGTATTTGTTCGTGAAGGCTCAGGTAAAATCGTTGTAAACGGCAAGGATGTTGCTGAATACTTTGACACAGAAGCTGAGATTCGTACCGTTCATCAGCCACTTCTCGTTACAAATTACGAGAACAAATATGACATCTTGATTAATGTTCAGGGTGGCGGTCTTAAAGGTCAGGCAGCTGCTTGATTTCACTGTCTTTCACCAGCACTTATGCAGATTGATCCTGATGCACGCGCATATCTCAAAGCAAACGGTTTCCTCACACGAGACAGCCGAATGGTAGAACGAAAGAAGTACGGTCAGCGTGGTGCTCGCCGACGATTCCAGTTCTCAAAACGCTAAGGTTTTTCTTATATGTTCGAACGCCTGCATGTTTGCGGGCGTTTTTTATTAGGGCTCGTGAGCCCGTGAAAATATGAAGCGAAGCGTAATATTTTCACAATAAACCACCTGCTATGCGGGTGGTGGGCAAAGGCTTATAGCTAAAAAAACTTTCCACGAAGGTGTACAATAGGTTGTTCAAGTCTATTGCGTAACACCATGGAGGAAAGTAACTGGCATATGTAAGAGATACGCTG
>JAFUHS010000089.1 GCA_017468745.1 Treponema sp.
CCACCGACATGAAAAGCGAGGCTGACTTAAAGACCACGGTTGATTCCCTCAATAACGACAAATCTCTGGACACAAGCCGCCTGACTTACCGCTTGGGCGAGCACCGCATCGAAGATTTTGAGAATGCCGACTGCGTAATCAAAAATCCGGGAGTCAAATACGATGGGAACAAATTCCTTGCGGCGGCAAAAAACATCGAGACAGACATTTCACTTTTTCTCAATTTTTCAAAGGCTCCGATTATCGCCGTCACTGGCAGCAAGGGAAAATCCTCGACCGTAAGCGCGATTTACTACGGCCTGAAGCAATCGGGATTCAGTGCATTTTTGGGCGGAAACATCACCGTCTCCCCCCTCACTTTCCTAGAGCAAACGGACGAAACCACACCTGTTGTCCTGGAGCTTTCAAGCTGGCAATTGGCTGACCTTCGCGGACGCAAGCTTTTAAAGCCAAAAGTCTCAATCATCACGAAAATAATCCCTGACCACCAGAATTTCTATCATTCAATGCTGGCCTATGTGAACGACAAAAAGCTCATTTACGCCGACCAGACAAAAAAAGATTTCGCCATTTTCGACTTCGACTCAGACCCTGCGGCAGACGGAGGCACTTTAATCGACAACTGGGGCGACATTTTCGCAAAGGAATGTAAGGCCACAATCCTCCGCTACAGCAAGAAGCCCCTTCCCGAAGGCACACTGGGAGTCTGGCAGGACAAAAAAGGGAACGGAATCGCCCGCCTTTCCACAAAAATTCTTGACACCCTGCCACAAGATTATGAAAAAACGACAGAAACCGTCCTCAAAGATCTCATCGTTCCAGGAAAGCACATGAGAGCCAATGTTCTGAACGCGGCTTTAGTCTTACGGATTATGGGAGTAACACCAGCGCGAATCATCGAGGTTTTGGGAAGATGGAAGGGAATCGAGCACCGTCTGGAATTTTTCCACGAATGTAAAATCGGAAAGACAACCTACCGCTTCTATAACGACTCTGCCGCCACAGTTCCTGAAGCTGCCGCCGAAGCTACGCAAGCATTCGGAAAGCCTGTCATTTTCCTTACTGGCGGCACGGACAAAGGGCTGGATTTAAGCCCGATTGCCTTCGGAATCTGTGACAACGGAAAGAATATAGTCCCTGAATCAGTTTATCTGCTTGCGGGAACTGCCACCGACAAAATGATTCCTGACTTCAATGCAAAAAAAATCGCCTACAAAGGGCCTTTCAATTCCGTTGAAGAAATGCTTCTTGCCCTCAAAGCTGATTTAGAAAATGCAGAAAGCAGCGAAAAAGTTCAGGTCGTAGTTTTCTCTCCTGGAGCAACAAGTTTCGGCATGTTCAAGAACGAATTCGACCGCGGAAACCAGTTCAAGGCCTGCGTAAAGAAGGTATTCGCAAAGTAAAATTCAGCTTCGGAAAGCTAAGGCATCAATCTCTTTTTTCATTTTTTCTCTCCAGGATGAAATTTCATGCTATAATTTCTTTATTGATGAAAAAAGTGTTTTATTCGCTCTTAATCTTTCTCCTTCTCCCCCTCTTCGCCCAAAGTCCAAAACGCCCTCAATTTTTGGCTAATCAGTTTATTCCGGAAGAAATCAAGACATTTTTCCAATTTTACCCTGACATCAAATATACAGTATTTTTTGACGACAAAGTTTTTGACTGGAAAATCGACATGACCGCAGACTTGTTTTTTGAGCGCACGAAAAAGCCAAAAGGTCAGAAAAGTGTGACACTCTATTGGGCGGGCGGAAGGCTTTTGCCAAAAGAAAAGCTCCCCAACAAGGAAAATTACTGGATTCTTCAATATGATTATGAATGATTATGAAAATAAACTCCGGGATCCAAAGACCTTCACACAGGAAGAAATTGACCGCATAAAGAATTTCAGTTCCGCTGAAACCGCAAGAACAGCGGCGGCACACCAATGTTCTTCTTTGACTGACTCTATTCGGCTCAATCCCAAAGAATTATCGAAGAGCACATAATCCGCACGACTTTCCTTGGCAAAAAAACACGGATTCACGAGCGAATCTATGACCCGATAAAAAATGTCGAAAAGAAAATCCTGGCCAAAAAAGACAATCCCGAAATAAAAGCCTTTCTCTCTGCCCTGAAATCCGCAGACGCCTACCACTGGCGGGAAATCGCCGAAACCTCACGAAAATCCTTCCACTCATACGGAATCGCAATCGACCTGCTGCCAAAAAGACTGAACGGACGGGCAATATACTGGGGCTGGGAAAAAGAACGCAGCGGTGACAAATGGATGCTGGTGCCGCTGGAAAAACGATGGATGCCCCCCGCCGAAATCCGGAAAATCTTCGAAAGCGAGGGCTTTATTTGGGGCGGTTACTGGGTAATCTTCGACAACATGCACTTTGAGTACCACCCGGAGTTAATAAAAATTAGCAATTAGAAGTTAGGAGTTAGAAATTGGGCGCATCGGCTTCGCCGCCGGGCTTTTCGTGGCTCCGCTATCGCTCCGTTACTTCGTAATGCGCTCCGCGCACCACTACAATCCCTTGCGCTTCGCAATTCTCGCGGAGCGATTTACTCCCCATATTCAGCACAGGCGTACGCGTTGTGGAAGTGGATGCTTTCTTCGGTTTCGGCTTCCACGGTGAACCATTTGAAATCCATTTTCTTTAAGCCGAGGTAGACTTCACGCACCACATCTTCCACAAAGCGGGGATTATCGTAGGCGTGCTCCGTGACGAATTTTTCGTCCTGCCGTTTGAGTACCGAATAAAGAGGCGTTGATGCACATTCCTCAATCATGGAAATCACATCCTCAATCCAGAAGAATTTGCTGTAAAGCACTTTGACCTTAACAAATCCCCGCTGATTATGTGCCCCGTACTCAGAAATAGCCTTAGAACAAGGACAAAGGGTAGCAACCGGCACCTTGATTGAGATGAAGAATTTTGAGTCCACCGGGGTTTTAGGGGCTTTGCCCCTAGGAGAGGGGGTAGCGGAAATACCCGAACGGAGCGGAGAAGGCAGAGCTTGCTCGGACTTCTCCGGCGTAGTGAGTGGTATTGGAGCGAGGGG
>JAFUHS010000090.1 GCA_017468745.1 Treponema sp.
AATCGTGAGGCGGCTCTTGGCTCAACAGCCCTGGACGCGCTCGCAAATTTGCTTTCTTAAAATTTTGACACGGATGCACGCAGATTCACACAGATGTAATCCAATATTTTTATCAGCGTTTATCTGTGTTCATCTGCGTCTAACTTAATTTGCACTTTCCAATTTAATTTCTGCTTCAGACTTGCGTAAATATACAGGCCCGTCGTAATCAGCGAGGGGCTCTTTTTTTTGCTCTATCATATCTTCGGCGATTGTAAAAAGAGACTCTGCCGGGTTTGGCTGGCTTTCATAAACAAGAAGATTCAGGCTGGAATCGATTTTTGAAAGCTCTTCCTTAAAGATTTTAGCGTCAGGCCCTGTCAAGAGGATTTCCTTTTCTTTTGAGAGTTTTTTCGCGACTGCTTCTGCGCTTGTATCCTCTGCCTCAGAAATCGTTTCTCCGTTTTCGTAAAGTGCGGCGAAGAACTGGTCTTTTTTTGCATCAATGACGCTTACAACTTGTCCGCCAAAAGAGTTGAAAGGAAAGGCATAAGCGTCAAGGCTTGGAATGCCGTAAAGTGGAATATTGTGGGCAAGCTCAATGGCTTTGAGGGCGGAGAAGGCTAAGCGAAGCCCCGTGAAAGTTCCTGGACCTGAGGTGAGGGCTGTGTAATCTAAATCAGAGGCTTTTAGCTCAACTTGTGAAAGAAGATAATCAATAGCAGGAAGCAATTTTTGAGACTGCTTTTGGCCCATATCAAGGGAAAGAAATGCTTTTATATCATTATTTTTTGCCGCAATGTGCATACAAGTTGCGGCAGAGTCAATTACCAGTGCTTTCATTTTTATTCCTAATTTACAAGATTTGGGCATGAGGCCAGTTTTCGAGTGTAATCGTCCGCTCCGTGCTTCCTTCCTTTGCCTCTAGTCGGAGTATTATAGTCTTTTTTGGAAGTTCGTCCATCACCTTTTCGCTCCACTCAATCAAGGAGACTCCCTTTCCGTAAATAAAATCCTCAACCCCCAGATTAATGAAATCTTCGCCGCCTTCGAGACGGTAAACATCCATGTGATAGAGAGGCATTTTACCTTCGTATTCGGAAATGAGACAGAAAGTAGGACTTGTGATTTCTTCGGTTACGCCGAGGGCGGAAGCAATTCCTTTTGTAATCGTGGTTTTACCTGCGGCCAGCGTCCCCTGCAAGGCTATAATGTCGCCTTCTTGAAGCAGAGCACCGATTTTTTTGCCAAGCTCAATGGTTTCTTCCGCCGAATTTGTATGAAATGTTATGGACACGGAAGAATACCTTCATCATCGGCTTTTAGGATATAGGTTTTAAGAGCAGATTTTACAGGTAAAAGTGGGTAATCGATATCCTCGCCCGGAGCTATATCGACATAAAGAACCTTGTCGCCAAGCGGCCCCATTTCAATCGTGAAAGAGATCTTTATGTCAATTGTTTTAGAAAGCATCTGCAATTTTGCTACAGCCGCATAATTACGGCGGTAGTAGATGTAACTTGGATCGGGTACAATCTGATTAAGTTCCAAAACCTGCATATCTTAAATTAACCTATAAAATGATTTCAGTCAAGAGATTGTCAGTCATCGTATTTGCAGACCATAGCCTGAATTCGATTGACGACTTTTGTATCAATCTTGATGAATTTAATGTGAAGAATATAGATACCATCGCTTCGTTTTGTCGTTCGGACGATTGTACCAACCGCATGGTCATTCTGTTTTTTGTTCAGTGGACCGTCTATATAAATATGTTGATCGGCTTTGATTGGAAGTGGTGAGACCAGTCTGCATCCACCTGTAGAAATATCCTCAAGGACTCCTTCATGTGCTTTTTCTGACGGAATATAGCGGATTTTTTCTTTTTTGCCTTCTCTCTCAGCGACGACTTTTACTGAGTGAAAATTACAGGTGACATTCATTTCTGCTCGTTCCTGCTCTCGCTTTTGAAGAGGTGAGATTTTGTCTGAATGAACTACAACCATCTGATTTTCATTTTCTTTGCCGACCTGGTACCGCACTATGCGAGTCTCAAGGTTGTAAGGAGTTCCGTCTTCGACTTCAAAAATAAAGTTGACTTTTTCGAGAGGTTTGGGAAAAGCGTCTTTATTTATTTTTGCAGGCAATGCAAGGACAATTCCATCCGTATTGTTATCTCTCATCTGGAGCTTGTGGTGAAAGCCCTTGTCCACGGTGATGGTAAAAATCGTTTCAGAAGCGATATTCTTGGAGTTTTTGATGAAAGTTGCCTGACGGTATACCTTAAAAATTTTCTTTTGCAGGGTGAAAAGATGGAATTTTCCAGCCTCGTCCTGTGTACGGTCGTATATTTTGAACTGTTCTTTGAAAAGAGAGACCATACTCGTGTAGTCTCTGACCGTGTATTTTATGTTCGGGGTTTTGTGATTCTTGCAGATGGTAGAGAGGACATCTTTCTCTTCTTTTGCGAGGGAACAGACTGTTGCAATTTCCGTAATATCTTTAATGGATGTAGGTCTGTTCTTCTTTTTTTCGAGATATGCCGGTGAATTATGGTAATTTGTGACGGCTTTTGAGATTATGTAGATAAGGGCGAGGAGAAAAATTATGGCCACGAGAATTATAAGGACTGAAAATACATTGACCTCGAGTCTGGCCTGAAGAGGAGAGCCTGATTGCAATAAAAAAAGAGCCGCTCCGTTCATATTATAGCTCCTCAATCGTCTTGGCTATTGACTGAAGCCGTGGGCTTATTTCGTATTCTGCAAGATCGCCCATTAGAACTGTGTCTTTTGCTGCGATTGCCTGCTCAAAATCATTGAGGATTTGAGAAAAATCATGAAAGAATTCACTGACAGATTTTTCATCGATGCTTAGCTTTTCATGAATTGCAGGAAAAAGAGCTGAGAGTGTCGCCGTATGGCAAAATTTTTCTATGAAATCGGCAAGTTTTGCGATGAGAAGGGTCGCCTCCTTGTCTTTTCCGCTCTGGAGTTGTACCGGAAGATTGAGGAGCATTTCTGAAAGCTCTAAGCACTCTGCTTTCTGATTCTGAAATGATGCTTTGATTTCATCTTGCGTGACGATGATAAGCTCAAGTTTTGTATCGTCATTGATAGGCTCGGTAAAAATGCTGTCAAATTCATCAGCACCGATATTTTTTCCGTTGAGGGTAATGTTTATTGTCGTGGCGTTATTTTTTTCACATTCAGCTTCAAATGATTTTAAAACGTCGCCAATTGTTTTTTCGTCTTCGAGAACTATATCAAGTTTTTCGTTGTTAACATAAAAATCCATAATAAAATCCTTTGTTGATGCAGCTTCTTTATATTATACTACTGTTTCCCATTATTTGCAAAATTACTTACGGTTGCTGACTGGGCATTTAAGTTGTTAAGAGTGCCTTCCATTTGTCCGTATTTGTTGCGGAGCTGGCTCTCTTTAGAAGAAAGTTGGGTTTCCAGTCGTCGGATTTTTGATTCCGATGCCTTTATTTTTGAATCGATTCCATTATTTTTTGAGGCGATTATTCCGCCGCTTTGAGTCCAGCTGGTGAGCTGCCTGTCAATTGCGTAGCCGATGCCGGAATCAACGACTAAATCACCATCTGAGTCGTATCCGAAAAGATTCTTGATTTCATCCATGTGCTCGTCAAGGGCACTGTCCAGTTTTTTCTCATCGATTTCAAGATAACCGCGCATCTGGCTTGCCACATATCCGCCGGTGCTTCCTGATGCCCTGCTTGAGATTCCAATCTGGTTTAGCATGGTGAGCGTCGCCTCATCTGACCAGCGGTAGTTCGCAGTCACGATGGCGCGCAGGGAAGACTTGCCGTTAGTGAGGGAAAAGTCGTTTTGAAACATTCCCAGCTTTGCTTCAGCTTCTTCCTTTTCGGCATCAGAGAGATAATCAAGCTCCGTAATGATTTCCGGCTTGTTCTCGCTTAAAATAGTCATTTCCGCCAGAACCTGATTGTAGCGTCCCACAAATTCGATAAGGGCGTTTTTTGCGGCTTCCTTGTCACTTGTTATGTCAATCGTGGCAGTTTCTTTTGTCGGTGCCTTTACATTGAGGGTGACATGGGGAACTACATCATCGATTTTATTCGTGGGGCGTGTGATTGTAATGCCTTCGTATTTTATGACCGCATCCCCAGCCTCTGATACAGGATTTACCGGCGCATAGCCTAAATTCTTTTTTTCATCGTAGGTTGAGAATTCTGAAATCGCAAGCTGGGTGCCTGTATTTCGGTTGCGGACAACAATGCTTTCTGCATCAGGATAGTCTTTCAGACTGAAAGAAATTGTTTTTTCCCCTGTTTCGCTGTCAATGCTTAATCCTGCGCTTTCTAACTTGACTTCGCTTCCGTCGCTGTTATGAATGTAAAAATCTTCATGACCGGTAATAGGAAGGAGTGGCTCTGTTGAGACTGGCGGAAGATTTGTCTCGATTTGCTCGTTTTCAACAGTGATTGACTCAAATGTTGCGATTCCTACATTGGGAAGTTCTGGACGGGTAGTGCGCTTTATATTGAGTTCTTCTGTCAAATCTTCGACCTGCTCTGTTGAATAGCTGAATTCAAAGACTTCTGATGTTATAGAACGGTATTCTTCGGGGATTGAAAGCGTAAAACCGCTCCTTGGAGGAACGATAATCTTCCCGCTGCTTTCGTCAAAATCTACGAATGTTTTTGTGAGTGGGGGCATACCCTCCTGCTCTGTTTCGGATATTTTAGAATTGACAAGCGTTGACTCGTCAATGGGACTTTCAAATTCGGATAAACTGGTGCCAAATGAAGTGACATCTTTCTTGCTTTTTTCAACTATTTTGTTTTCAAGGGCGAATGTTAGCGCGTCATCTTTCAGAACGAGTCTGTTTTCATCCCCAGTCTTGAGTGATTCGATGGCAAGGGCGGATTTTCCATCGCTTATGCCTACGAGAGAGGCTTTGAGCGTATTAACGCCTCGTTTGTTGAGCGAGTTGACAAAATCAGTGACTTTGCCCCCCTTCCAGTTGAAGGTAATCTTTTTTTCGCCGATTTCAAAGGTATAAACGCCTTTCGGGACTTTTGAAGATTTGTCGAGCCCCTGTGAAAGAAATTTGTCTGCGGTGGCCTCTTTTATGACATCGACTTTTATTGATTCGACGGTCGCGTCACGACCAGCCTCTGCGGTAATTGCACGCTCGTCTGAAGAATTTGCAATTTTATTGTTGAAAGGATTTTCGAAGGAGTAGAGTGTTTTTGTGCTGTCTCGGAGAGCTGACATTTTCTGGTTGACACCACGCCATGCGCCATGCTGTTCTTTGTACCTGTCAAGCGATTCCTGCTCACGAGTGAGAGGAATACGCTCTTTTTTCATCAGTGCATCGATATAATCATTGGTTTTATATTTATCACTGACGCCAGGTATTGAAATTTCAGCCATAGTAATATCCCCTCAGATTACAGAAAACCAAAATTAATCAAGTCGACCGGTGTTCTGATGATTTAAATCATCTCATCGAATAGAAGACCGATAGTCTTTCGTATTCTCACCTTTAGTTTCTGCAAGTCTGCGGATGGAATCTCCTTGATGACTTTATCTGTTGACGGGTCAACGATAGAAACAACAACTTGGTTTAGTTCCTGATTGACGTTGAACTGGACTTTTCGTCCCATAACGACATCAGACAATCTCTGAAGCTGCTTTGCATCTTCTTTGACCTGGGCTAGATTATTTGTAATGTTCTGTACCACTTGGGCAGCATCTGCCATCGGAACATCAGCCGGTTTTATAGGAACGGCTTGTCTTGTAACTTTTGCTGCTCCGGAGTTATACGAAAAGTGGCCATCCATTGCCAAATTCTGCCCGACTGAATTAATTGTATTCATGGGCTTTTCCTCCTGAAATAAAGAGAAAAAGGGGCGCACCTTTTTCTCTTACGATTGTGCCTTACGAAAAGACAACATCCAGAAGTCTCTTTTGGCCGTAGACAACAATCGATTTATTGAGTGCTATCCTAGCGGAGCAAAGCCAACACGTTCTGTGACTGGCTGTTTGCCTGAGCGAGCATAGCGGTACCAGACTGTGTAAGAATCTGATTTTTTGTGTACTGAACCATCTCAGACGCCATATCTGTATCACGAATGCGTGATTCAGCAGCCTGAAGGTTCTCGGCAGCAACATTTACGCCGTTGGCAGCCATTTCAAAGCGATTCTGGTATGCACCAAGATCTGCACGCTGTTTAGAAACATTTTTGAGGGCTTCGTCAACAGTTGCGATTGCCATATTGGCCAAATCCGGAGAAGAAATACTTGTTCCTTCTTCTGATCCCTGTGCACCTTTGAGACCGAGTGACTGAGCGGTCATTGTGCCGATGTATACACGTTCATTTTGGTCAACATTGGCTCCAATCTGGAACTGCATAATGCGGTCTGAATTCTGAGCGAAACCGCCTGTAAGCATATTCATTCCGTTGAACTGTGCCTGTGAAGCAATGCGGTCAACTTCGGCGACAAGCTGTGAAACTTCCACCTGAATCTGCATACGGTCTTCGTCTGAATAGATACCGTTAGCTGACTGAACTGCGAGCTCTCGGATTCTCTGGAGGATGTCTGTAGTTTCCTGCAAGTATCCTTCTGTAGCCTGGATAAATGAAACACCATTCTGGATGTTTCGGTTTGCCTGGT
>JAFUHS010000091.1 GCA_017468745.1 Treponema sp.
ATGAACAAGATTGACGAAGGACGAACAGGCCGGCGTTTTATCTGCGAGGTTTTGGGCGGGCCTGACGCAAAGCACCGCAATCTTCCCTTGCCTGCCATTGCCGAACGGCTTGAGACTTTGCCTGAAGTAAAGCTCTGCGGCGTAGAGAAAATCCTTGACCGGGGGCTTAAATTCATGTCCACTGGCGAAATCAGGCGGACTTTGCTTTGCCGAGCCCTTCTTTCAGGGAAAAAACTTCTTATTTTAAGCGATCCTTTTGCCGGTCTTGATGCCCAGAGCCGCTCGATTCTCCTTGAATTCTTTAAGACAATCGTGGGAAAGCAGAAAAATTCTCCTTCAAAAGACCCGCGCACAACAATAATTCTGGGAATGGAGCGATACCACGAGATTCCCGACACGATTACAAATGTCATTGAATTCGCGGAGGGAAAAGTCTCTTTCTGCGGAAGTAAAGGCGATTACGAAAAATTGATTTCTGACCGGGAGGAAGAAAAGGCAAAATCCCGCGAGGCTGAAAAAAATGAATTTGTCAGAGAGTTGAAGTCGATTCAAAAAGACACGGAGATTTTGCAGAATGACGGCGGAAAAGACTCTGCTACTCAGGCGGATGAATCTCTGGTTAAAATGAACAAGGTTAATGTGGGCTGGGATGACCACCGCGTTTTAGTTGATTTTACATGGGAAGTGAAGCGAGGCCAGCACTGGCTTATCCGAGGCCCCAACGGAAGCGGAAAAACCACTCTCCTTGAGCTGATTACCGGCGACAATCATCAGGTTTTCTGCAACGATGTCTGGCTTTTTGGCCGCAAACGGGGCACCGGCGAGACAATCTGGGACATTAAAAAGAATCTCGGTATCGTAAGCTACCGCTGGCATGTGGAATACAGAATGGTTGGCGGCACGGACTTGGAAAGCGTGATTATCTCAGGATTCAAGGATTCAATCGGCTTGTATGAGCAGAAAACTGATGTTGAGATTGCGGCGGCCCGTCTTTGGCTCAAGCTGGGCGGATTTGAGGGCAGGGAGCACGAGAGCTTTGGCAATTTGAGTTACGGCGAGCAGAGGGCGATTTTGATTCTGCGGGCGGCGGTAAAAGCCCCCAAAATTTTGATTCTGGACGAGCCTTGCCACGGCCTTGACGAAAGCTACAGGCAGAAAATCCTTGACCTGATTGAAACAGTGGCCGAGACCGGAACCACGACGCTATTGCATGTGACCCACGACCCCAGCGAAGCCCTCCCCTGCGAAAAGCATGTTTTGGAACTAAAGCCAGGTGAGTCGCCGATGTATCAGGTGATTGCTCGCACGGAGGCGAGCTAAAGACGGTTGACCGCGAGAATTCCGTCAGGAATTCTCGTCACGACATGGATGTCGAAGAATGTATCAAGTGATTGCTCGCACGGAGAACTAGGCTTGTCAATCTCGTGCTGTCCTTGCAAGCACTGCCGTAAAGTAATAGAATGAAAGAATCTTTTCGTTTGGGTGGGAATATGACGAAAAATCTTTTTGACGCACTTTCTTCTATTGAATACACCGTCGTTGCTTCTGACGGTAAAACTGTAATTGACCCCGGCAAATCTCCGAATCCAGAAATTTCTTCGCTGGTTTTTGACAGCCGTGATGTAAAGCCCGGCTCTCTTTTCTTTGCCCTTCCCGGCACTCACACCACGGGCAATGTTTTTATCCCTAAGGCAATCGAAAACGGAGCGGCAGCGATTGTCTTTCAAGTAGGGAGCGACGGCGAAGCCGGCAAAACTCTCGAGGAGAGTTTTGAGCGAGTCTCGGCGAAGGCTATGCCTGAGCCGTCTTCTGATTCAAACCATCTTCCAGTTTTCATCCGCGTTGAGGATGCCCGCAAGGTTATGGCACCTGTTGCAGCTCAGTTCTACGACAATCCTTCTTCAAAGCTGGGGATTATCGGCGTAACTGGCACTGAGGGCAAATCTTCCACAGTCTCTTTTGTCTGGCAGCTTTTACGACTTACCGGGCACAAGGCGGGCTTTATTTCCACCGTACAGTATTCTCTTGGGGGCGAGGCAATCGCAAATCCCCAGCACCAGACCACGCCAGAGGCAACAATTATCCAACGGCAGCTTTATGAGATGGTCGAAAACGGCTGTGAATATGCCGTGGTCGAAACTTCAAGCCACGGCCTTTCGCCCCGCCTCAACCGCACGGGAAATCTTTTCTTTGACTGCGGCATTTTCATGAATGTCACTCTGGAGCACCTTGAATTCCACGGAACTTTCGAGCAATACAGGGACGACAAGGCAAATCTTTTCCGCAAGCTGGACGAGCACAATCACGAAAAGACAATCCTCGGAAAAAAAGTCACCGTTCCTTCTTTCGGAATCGTAAACCTTGAAGACCCCAGTGCAAGCTATTTCATCAAGGCCACAAAAGAGCCGGTCTTAGGCTTTACCACCGAGGGAAAAGCCGGAAAGTCCGCTGCCGAAGGAGCAGAAGCCGCTCCCCTGCCAAAAATTCCTGAGTCAATCCCGGTTTTGCTTGGCCGCAACATCGCCTCTGCCCGATTCGGCCTCACTTTCGACATGACCGAGCCTCATGTAATCGGAAAGGACTCAAAACCCCTTCCGCCCAAAGTCTTTCATGTAAAGTCAAGCCTTCCGGGCGCCTTTAACACCTACAATCTCATGGCGGCAATCGAGGCTGTAAGCCGACTCACGGGCACGGACATCGAAAAAGTCGCCGCTCTGGTTGAAAAACTCACGCCTGTAAAAGGCCGTATGACCGTAATCGACAAGGGGCAGCCTTTCGAGCTTATCGTAGACTACGCCCACACGCCTTCAAGTTTCGAGACAATCTTCCCGCCGCTGCGCCGCCGCTGCTCAGGCAAGATGATTTCCCTTTTCGGAAGCGGAGGCGAGCGCGACACAAAAAAACGCCCCTTGCAGGGAGAAATAGCCGCCCGCTTCTGCGATGTGGTAATTCTGACCGATGAAGACCCCCGCGGCGAAGACAGCGTTGAGCTTCTTAAAGACATTGCCGTGGGTGCGGAAAAAGCCGGAAAAGTCATGGGAAAAGACCTTTTCATAACTCCGGACAGGCCCGCCGCCATCAGACAGGCCTTCAAAATGGCGGGCAAGGACGACATCGTTCTTCTTCTGGGAAAAGCCCACGAAAACAGCATCATCTACAAAGACAGGGTAATGCCCTACGATGAAATCGCGGAGGCAGAAAAAGCATTGGGCGAAATGGGATACTAAAAAAATAGGAGCATATATGACAGTTACAGTAATCTACGGCGGAAAATCTGGCGAGCATGAAATTTCTCTGGTTTCAGCCGCCGCCGTCGCACGCAATATCGATTCAAAAAATACAGTTCAACTCATCGCAATCACAAAAAACGGCCGCTGGTTCTTGCAGCCTGAGAGCGAATTTGAGCGAATCAAGGGTGACGAAAAGGCTGCCTTCAAAATCATCGAGGACGACTCTCAGGAAGTGAGCGTAATTCCGGGCGGAGGAAGCAAAAAAACTTTCCGTGTCGGTGAAAAAATCCTTGCAAGCGATGTAGTTTTCCCGGTTTTGCACGGGCCTTTTGGCGAAGACGGTACGATTCAGGGTCTTTTTGAGCTGGTAGATGTGCCTTATGTCGGCTGCACCACTCTTGGCAGTGCCGAAACTATGGATAAAGAAAAGACAAAAGTCGTTCTGGAGCACGCTGGAATTCCTGTAGTTCCGGGACTTTGTATGCGCCGGAGCGACCTTGCCGACTGGAAGCGATACGATGAACTTCTGGAGCAGGCTCAGAAAGAGCTGGGCTTTCCTCTCTTCGTAAAACCCTGTGCCGCCGGAAGCTCAGACGGAGCAAGCCTCGCAAAAGACCTGCAGCACTTGAACGGCGCGATTATGGAAGCCTTCAACTGGGACGACAAAATCTTGATCGAAAAAGCCGTGAATGCAAGAGAAATCGAATGTTCCGTCACGGGAAACCCCACGATTGACGATGATTCCTGCCCATCAGAAAAGCTCACGGCTTACGGTCCCGGTGAAATTGCCCCCAAGCATGATTTCTATGACTATGACGCAAAATACAACGACCCGGACGGAGCGGATTTACTGATTCCGGCAAAATTAAGCGAGGAACGGCTTGAAGAAGTGCGCACTCTTGCAAAAAAAGCCTTCGCCGCCCTGGATTTGGCAGGACTTAGCCGCGTTGACTTTTTCATCGACAAGGACACGGACAAGCTCTACCTCAACGAAATCAACACCATGCCGGGCTTCACTCAAATCAGCATGTTCCCCAAAATGTGCGCCGCTTTCGGACTGGACTTTACCAGCCTCACAAATCTCCTGATTGACGAGGCAATCGCTCGCTTTAAGAAAACAAGGAATTTGCAGACTTCACGATAAATGTCGCCCCTACTGTGCGGATAGCAAGCTGCGGAACAGCGGATGACTGAAGACTGGAGCAATACTATCTTTTAAATTCAAGCTCAATTTTCTTGGATTTTGCGATTTCTTCGCCATCTAGTCCGTGCTGTGGGTGGTATTTTCCATAAGGAAGGTCTTCAAGGGCGGCTCCGTTACAATCAACTGCTACAGAAAAATAGTCAGTCAATGCCGTATCAAGGGTGTCGATGACCGTACCGAGGACAGCTCCAAGCAGGCCTGAATTAGACTGCGAAGTCGAAAAATTATAAGTTACTTCTGCATTCCGATTGAAGAGAACCTCGTTTGTCTTTGTTGATTTTAAGATATATTCGACTTCAACTGACATCCGATTCGCAATAACTACTTTGTCCCACTGCTTGATAATCGTAAAGACTGCCACATCTGCACCAAAAATTTCCCTGAATTTTTTCAAATCTCCGTTGAGGAATCGCTCTGCATCATAGGCACTTTCACGCTGCATGGTCGCCATGGCTGCTGCCGGGGGTATAACATAATAGCCGGCTTCTGCAAGGGGCGTGTTCAAAGTAGTATAGAAAAAATCTTTTGCCTCAACGCTGTTCGTGTTGTTAATGGGCGGCATAATCAAGAGCGTGAGCGGTTTTTCCCCATACATTTTTGGAAAAGATTCCAATTTTGTGCTTCCGCAAGACATAAGAATGAGCGAAAAAGCAATAAGAGTGCTTAAAATGAATTTGTTAGATTTACTTTTCATTGTTCAACCTCTTCAGAATTCCAGAAATAAAAGTTGCAGACTCAGGATAAAGCTCAATTTCTTTAAGGAAAGCCTCTTTTGCCTCGGTGGTTTTTCCTTTTTCAAGAAGAATGTAGCCGTAATCAGCGTAAATTCCAGGAGGAACGACATTACGCTCTCCGCCTGGCTTTTTAATCATTTTTTCGTATGTTTTAATCAGTTTTTTCTGAGATTCTTCATCGCTTTTTTTTACATAGCGATAATAATCTTCCTGATAGCTGTACCACTCGTATTGAGTTGAAGAGCAGGAAATAAAGATAGAAAGAGCAGAAAAAAGAGCGATTCCTGAAATGATTTTGTGTAATTTCATAAGCTATTTGTCCTGTATTACATAATTTGCAAGATTTGCTGAGTCGACTGAACCTTCCGTTAAATCTACGATGGCATATTCATCGGTGACGCTTGAGCCGCCTACAGAAAGAACCGTAAGGGATGCGACTTTTTTACCGGGAAGCTCAATCATCATGCCTGTCTGGGGATTTTTGACTTGCTTTCCACGCTCGTAAACCGGCAGGACAGAACCGACCTTTACCCCCTGCTTTGTGCCACCTGCGATAATGATTCCGTCTTTGTCGTAAGAAAGAAAGTAAGATTTCCATGGACGATCCATACAAGTCTGCTC
Source organism: Treponema sp. (assembly GCA_017468745.1). Classification (GTDB taxonomy): domain Bacteria; phylum Spirochaetota; class Spirochaetia; order Treponematales; family Treponemataceae; genus Treponema_D. The sequence goes on from JAFUHS010000091.1 coordinate 5,790, forward strand.
GATATTGTCAACGAGTTTTTCGATTGCGGCAGAAATTGCCTTGTCGCTCAAAGTTGCGTCGTAGCCCTGAACGCCACCCATGCCCAATGTGGTTGAAGAGTTCGTTTCAGCCTGACCTTTTCCTTCTTCTGAGTAAATGACCTGACCCGTTCGTACATCCACCAAACGAAGGCTTACTCCGGCTTCCACCGTCTGGGTTTTGCTGCGGGAGATAAAGCCGACTTCTCCAGTTGTTTTTCGCCCGAATTCTGTGATTGAACCGATGATAAGATAATCGGCCGGGACTTTCTGACTGCTTCCGCCGTTCTTTTCGACCTCAGCCTGAATTTTGTCGGCATCGGCTCGTTCAAGAAGAATGAATTTCCCCCGGGCGGCGAGTTTTGCCGAAAGAATATCGATAGCCTGTTTGCCAAGCGGATCATTTTCCTTGTCGTAGAAAGCTCCTTTCGCATATTCCGTTTCGTTGGAGAAGCGGGCGATTGCCACAGTGCGTTTTAAGCCCTGATACTCGTGGGCGATAACTTCCTGATTCAATGAACCGTCTACTTTGGTAACTGTTGTTTGTGCCGTTGAACCGCAACTGATTAAAATTGAAGACGAGGCTGCAATCAAGACCAAAGAAAGTGTTTTGTATAATTTCATGAGAATCTCCTTTAATTTTATTTTAAAGCGGAAAATCCAAATGTCAATACTGTGGTAATTTAGAGATTTCTGATGTACAATTCTTTTATTACAGAGGATATAGAGGAGAATTTTATGTCAGAAAGTCAACTTCATCCGCCGGCAATTCATTTTTATCCCGCAGGCTGCTATTTTAAATCCCTCAGCGACATCAAAGACAAAAAAATCGTCGTCATGGGTTTAGGGCTTAACGGCGGAGGAGAGGCTTCCGTGCGCTTTTTTCTGAATCACGGAGCCTATGTCCTTGCCACCGACATGAAAAGCGAGGCTGACTTAAAGACCACGGTTGATTCCCTCAATAACGACAAA
>JAFUHS010000092.1 GCA_017468745.1 Treponema sp.
AAAGCGTAGTGGAAGAGACGCACTCCAAAAGCGTGTTGACCATAGCCCTGTGCCAGACGCCTGAAGAAAGCACCGAGACAAAGTCCTTGAGCTTTGGAGTCAGCACGACATTGAGAAGGGGGAAAACTATGCAGGCCGTGACCAGAAAAATCACGGCGAGATAGAGAATTTTTATTTTACTGATTTTACCCATTTATCCAGAACTTCTGTCTTTTGTTCAGATGCTTTCTGCACATCGTAGTCAATCAAATCGATTTCAGAAATTGAGATTCCACTTTCAGGACCTTTTGCCTCCGGATTGACAGGCGTCGTGTAGGTGATTGAACTCATAAGACTCTGAGCTTCAGGGGAAAGTATGAAATCCACGAATTTTTTCGCCGCAGAGAGATTTTTTGTGTTCTTTAAGATTGAGACGCAATCCACATCCCCTACGGATTGAGGTGGAGCAATCGGACGGACATTAAAGCCCTGTGCGTTATATTTTGTGAGTGCATGAAGATAAGAGACACCTATGGCGTATTCTCCTGTTCCCAGCAATTTTGCCGGTGCACTGCCCGAATCCGGGAACTGACCGACATTCTTTGTGAGCGAAAGAAGATATTCCCAGCCTTTTTCGTTACCCAGACGCTACAGCTGATTCTGGACAAAAAGATAGCCAGTGCTTGATGCTACGGGATTTGTCATTACGATTTCGCCTTTGAAAGCCGGGTTGAGCAGATCCTCCCAAGATGCGGGAAAGGGCATGTTTGGAAATTTTTCCGCAAAGCGTTTTTCATTTACGCCAATGCCAAGCGTAAGCAGACAGAATCCAGTCCAGCTATTGTCAGGCGCAACTGCATAAGAAGGAAGGCTCTTTGCCAGCGGGGAAGAATAATTCTCAAGAGCACCTTCTTTTGCCGCCTGAATGTGATAGCTTGAAGCCCCGCCCAAGAGAATGTCTGCCTGGGGATTTGCCTTTTCTGAAATGACGCGATTTACCAGCTCGCCTGTTGTTGAGCGAAGATAGTTTACAGGAATACCTGTTTTTTCGGTGAAAAGCTTAGTGAGCGCCTCTGTTTCTTCGTCATGGATAATAGAATAAACTTTCAAATTTTGAACCTGCTTTTTCTGGCAGCCAAAAAAAGAAAACGAAATGACGGCAAAAGCCGCCGACACGATGGTAAGACTTTTTTTCATACGCACCTCGAAATTGCTTTGATGTCATGAGTATAGAATTTTCTTGAATATATAGGAATAGCCAAAATTGATAAATTTTTATAATACCAGAATCAGAATGTTAAAAAAATCATAAAATTAAAGTAAAATTTCTTTAATTTTATCTTAGTTTTTGCTTGATTTGCTCTTATTTTTGCGTAATAATTTAATCGTGGCTTATGCAACCATTTTTAACAATACAAACTTTTCTCAGACAATGAAGTATATGCTACACACCTATATATATAGTATTCTTTTTCCCAAAAGTACATTCTGACTGCAAAAAATAACTATTGGGAAACCCTCAATAAGTTTGAGAGAAAAGTCGACGACAAAGTCGTTAAGTGGGTGGATGAGATAAAATAATAGAGAAGGTCTCAGCCTTTTAATTCCAAAGGGCTGTCCAATAAGTATGAGTCATTGCCGTGTCGAGCACGGCAATCTCTTGTATTGTAATTAAATGGATTTTCGGGAGCCCGAAAATGACACTTATTGGTCATT
>JAFUHS010000093.1 GCA_017468745.1 Treponema sp.
CATTTTCGTAGCCCGAAGAAAAGGAATCGTGCCTGCCCGGCCGCAAAATCGCAGTGATAAAATCAATCCAGTTAATCCACAAATCTTTTTGGGCGACATAGCGGCGCAAATTGAAGGCCGTCGCCTCGTCTCCAGATTTCTCCGCCTTGTCCGCCAGGCTCAGGGCATTTTCTGAGCAGAGGGAAAAAAGCCTGGTCAGCCCCGCACGGGAAAAAATCTCGTAGTAAAGCTCCAGGCTCAAATCGAGCCAGCGGGTCTTGTGACCGAGAGACTTGAAAAAAGCAGAGAGATAGGCACCGCTAGGGTAAGCCGTGTTCAGCTGCACGATTGGTGGCTGGAGAATCAGAATGTTCATTAAAATGCCGCCTTTATTTCTTCAAGCACTTTTAAATCCGAAATTGCATCTTCAAGCGGCGAGACAAGCTCGCTTTGGCCGTCCAGAAAATCCACCGCGTTTTGAATCATACCTGAAAAGTAGCCGGTCTTTTTGGGCAGTTTGAGTTTTTGCCTGGTGAGGGAGTAAAAGCCTGTGTAAAGTTTTGATTCTTTGCGGAGGAAAAGCTCGGCGAAGCCGTTTCCGATGCAGATTTTACCCAATGTGCCCAAAATTTCGATTCTGAATTCAAAGAATTTGCTGCGGCCGCTCATTTTGATTGTGACTTCGGGGATTGTTCCGAAAGAAGTGACTACCGATTGATAGTGTGCCGAAAAATTGCGCACGATTCCTTTTTCGTCCTTAAAAACGCCTGTGACGAGAGGATTTTTCAGGATTTGGCAAGGACTTCTTTTGCTTGAAGCTGATTCCGTCTTTTCAGGATTTTGTTTATTTTCTTCCGAACGGTCGTTAGTTTTATCCTCTTTGGCGAGACTTCCGCCCAGCAAAAACTGAATTATATCCACCAAATGGGTGCCGTCGTGCAAGAGCGAATAAGTCCCGTCTTTTTCAAACTCTTCGCCGTAAATGCGCAGGCCAGAGTCCAATTCTCCGACTACCGATTGTATGTCTCCGATTTGCCCTATCATTTTGACTACCGAAAGATAGTCTTTTGCAAATCGCCGTTCGTGGTTTACCATTACGGGAACGCCGCACTCCTGAGCCTTGTCGCGGATTTTTTCGGCTTCTTCTGAATTGAGGGCGACCGGCTTTTCCAGTATCACCAGCTTGGGTTTATATTCAATGGCCTTGATACATTCTTGGAGATGGTTGTCTTCGTTTACCGCCACAGTGATTATGTCCAGGCAGGTGACATTTTCGTAGAGTTCCTTGCTGCTTGGAAAAGTGAGGGTGAATTCTTTTTTGGAATGGTGTTTTTTTACGAATTTCTGCCAGCGCGTAAGATTCTCTTCGTTGCTGTCGGCGGCGGCAATCAGATTGATTCGCTTGTTGCCTAAAAGTGCCATAGTGTGGCTTGCGGGCTGCTCCCTTTTTTTGTCAAAGCCAAGTGTGAATCCGATTCTGCCTGTGCCGACGATGGCGGCGATGTAACGATTTTTTTTCATGCTTAAATTATATTAGATGAAAGGGCAATGCGCTACACTTTTGTTTTATGAGAACCAATTTAAAAGGGAGAGGGTGCTGCATTCTTTTAGGGCGTCAAAATTTTTTGTATTGCGGGTGACCAAAATCATTCCGTTTGAAATTGCAGTTGCGGCGATTCTTAAATCAGCGTCAGGCATGGGGTGCCCTCGTTTTTCAAGGCGGACTTTTAAATCCGTGTAAATCCAGGCACAATTTTGGTCGAAAGGCAAAATCTCAAAGTAGCTTTGAATCGTATTTAATAAAAAATCTTCGAGACGCTCTTTTTTGGCTCCATCTGGCAGCCTTTTGACACCATACAATGATTCTGACCATGAGACAACTGAGATTGCGGACAGCTTTTGATTTTGAATGAGTTTTTCGCGGACTGAAGGATTCGGCTGAGGACGAGCTATTTCTGAGTAGATGTTTGTGTCGAGAAGGTAGATTGCGCTCATTTTGCATCCCATGAATCGGCAATTTCTGAAAACTCATTTGCGCGGGCAGAGGATTCAATTTTCCGTTCGCTTTTGAAAATTGTGTCGATGTCGTCGTTTGATAAAATGGACGCGGACTTTTTCTGCCATGAATCAAGGCGTTCTGCGAATGGTGAGGATTTGCCTGCATTTTCAAAATATTCGACCGAACTTAAAACGGCGACAGGCTTTCCATGCCGTGAGATTTGAACCGGCTCGTTCTTTTCGACCAGATGGAGCAGGTGAGTAAAATTGTTTTTTGCCTCTTTGACTGCAACGCTGTTCATAATGTCACCTCAATTTTATTATAATTTTAAGTGGCTACTTTGTCAAATTTATGGCTACCTGTTTTATGGCCGTAAAACGCCCCAGAAAATTCTTGTCAAAACAAGGATGTTTAATTATCTTTATATAAGAAAAGAATCTGCATTATCGGATTTGTCCCGATAAACTAAAGAGGTACTAAAATGGCTGAAGAATGCACGCACGATTGTTCAAGCTGCGGCTCAAATTGTAAATCTAAGGACTTGCGGGCGACTCTCCGCGAGGGAAGTTGTGTCAAAAAGGTAATCGGAATTGTTTCTGGTAAGGGTGGTGTCGGAAAATCTCTGGTAACGGCTCTCCTTGCTTCAAAATTGAAGAAAAACGGTTTCAAGACGGCTGTTTTGGACGCTGATATTACCGGCCCTTCAATTCCTACAAGTTTCGGCGTTGCTGACCAAAAAGCAATGGGCGACAAGTCCGGGGCGATTTATCCGGTCAAAACGGAAAGCGGCATCCAGCTTATGAGCATGAATTTTCTCCTCGAAAAGGAAACAGATCCTGTTTTGTGGCGCGGACCTGTAATTGCGGGCGCGGTCAAACAGTTCTGGACGGATGTTGTCTGGAACGATGTTGATTATATGTTCGTGGATATGCCTCCGGGAACCGGCGATGTTCCCCTCACGGTTTTTCAGTCCCTTCCCATTGACGGAATTATCGTCGTCTCTTCTCCCCAGCAGCTTGTCCGCGTGATTGTGGAAAAGGCTGTCAAAATGGCAAACATGATGAAAGTGCCGATTGTCGGACTTGTTGAGAACATGAGCTATGTAAAGTGCCCCCACTGTAACGAAGAAATCAAAGTCTTCGGCGAGAGCAACATCAACGGAATCGCAAAAGACTACGGAATCCCTGTTCTGGCAAGAATCCCAATGAGCGAGGATATTTCCAAAGCAATCGATGAAGGTGATGTAGAGCGGCTGGACGCAGATTTCCTGGATGCAG
>JAFUHS010000094.1 GCA_017468745.1 Treponema sp.
AATCTGACCAGGTGCAGTGCTATTTATACTCAAAACCACTCCGCGAAGAAGAATACATGGAATATCTTAAAAAACAAAGGTAAAAGAATCCACAGATTAGCACAGAAAAACACAGATTCTTCAACTCTTTCAAAATCGGAAAATTATAATCTGTGAAAATCGGTGCGTATCTGTGGATAAAAATTAAGAAAAAGGATAATCTATCAGTATGAAACCAACATTACTTGTTTTGGCGGCTGGAATGGGTAGTCGCTATGGCGGCGTCAAGCAGATTGACGCGGTAGGAAAGAACGGCGAGTGTCTTCTGGACTTTGCCGCATTCGACGCAAAAAAATGCGGATTCGGAAAGGTTGTTTACATCATCCGCAAAGACATTGAAAAAGATTTCCGGGAGCGGCTTTTTGACAGGGTTGCCCGCAATTTTAATGCAGAATATGTTTTCCAGACTCCGACAGCCCTTTTGAGCGAGGCAGAGCAGAAAATGGCTGCAGAGCGGACAAAGCCCTGGGGCACGATTCATGCCGTTCTCTGCGCAAAAGAAGCCATTCACGAGCCCTTTGCCGTCATCAATGCGGACGACTACTATGGCCGCTCTGCCTTTGAGACTCTGGGAGCCTATCTCTCTTCTATTTCAAATGACTGCACAGAGCACGCAATGGTCGGCTACATTCTTGGGAACACCATGAGCCGAAATGGCTCTGTAAGCCGCGGTGTTGCTCAGACTGAAAATGGCTATCTCAAATCAATCGTCGAGAACACAAAAATCTATTACACAGGCGAGCATTTCTCAGGAAATGAAATCGAGTCTGACTTGAACGGCCAGATTATAAAAATGACAGGCAAAGAGACGGTCAGCATGAATCTCTTCGGTTTCTCTCCAAAAGCCTTTGAGGGCTTTGAGGAATACTGGGAAAATTTCAAAAAGACAAGCCTTGCCCTTCCAAAGGCTGAGGCTCTTCTTCCGGTTGCGGCCAGCGACATCATCAAGAACGGTGAGGGCAAAATCAAAGTCTTCACAAGCGATGAAAGCTGGTTCGGCATGACTTATCCTGAAGACAAGCAGGTCGTAAAGAACGAAATCGCAAAGAAAATCGCCTCAGGCTACTATCCTGAAAAACTCTGGGAGAAATAAAATTCCTCACAGGATTGAAGAGACCGCAGAGACTTTTACAAGCAAAATAGAATATTTTCTCCGTAATTTTTGTGCCCCTGAGATAAATTCAAAGCATCGGCAAAATGCTGCGTCGGGATTGGAAGCCCTTTAGTTGCGGAGTGCAACGGAGCAATGAGCGTGAGCGAAGGCTGGAAAGCCCGCAGACAAGGAATGTACGCCCTATAATTTCTAATTCTTCATTTCTTCTTTCTCATTGCCCAAGTCTCTGATTTTCACTAAAATGGAGTCACTCTTTACATAGAAACAGAGGTTAAAAAATGATTAAATTGCGCGGTGCTCTTACGGCTATGGTCACACCGATGAACCAGGACGGTTCGGTGGACTACGAAGGATTCAGAAAGAATGTGATTTTCCAGCTTGAGCAGGGAATCGACGGTCTTGTTCCCCTTGGAACGACTGCCGAGACTCCAACTTTGGACGAAAACCCCGGCTCAGAAGAAGACAAGCTCATAGAGATTGTCATGGAAGAAGTCAAAGCCTTTGAGAAAAAATCCGGCAAAAAAATCCCTGTTATCCTCGGTGCGGGAAGCAACAACACTCGTGACGCGGTTAAATACTGTGAGCGGGCAAAAAAA
>JAFUHS010000095.1 GCA_017468745.1 Treponema sp.
CTTATTATGATATGAATCTGATTTTATTTTCTCTTCCTGCTCCATTATAGAAAATCTTCCATTCCTGTGCTATAATTTTTCCATGGCTAATCGATTTCTGCCCATCGGCATTCAGGATTTTGAGGATTTACGCAATCGCGGCTCTGTTTATGTAGACAAGACCCATCTTGTCTATAAACTTGCAACTGAGGGGAAGCCCTATTTTTTAAGCCGTCCCCGCCGATTCGGAAAAAGCCTTTTGCTTTCCACTCTTGAAGCCTATTTCTTAGGTAAAAAAGATTTGTTCAAAGGCCTTGCAATCGAAAATCTGGAAAAGGACTGGGTGCAGTACCCTGTCATAAAAATCAGTTTTGGGGCAGATAATTATCCTGATTTGAATTGCCTGATATCACTGGAAAATTCCGTTCTTTCTGAATATGAAAAGAAATATGATGTCGCCGTTTCTGATTTTCGTGCGGCACCAAGACTCAAAAACATCATCAGGAGCGCCTATGAAAAGACCGGAAAGCAGGTGGTCATCCTTATCGACGAATACGACAAGCCAATTTTGGACGCGCTCTACACCGAGCACGAGGAGCAGAACCGTCAGGAGCTGAGAAGTTTCTACAGCCCGTTAAAGGACTGCGACCAGTACATCCGCTTTCTTTTCATCACGGGAATCACGAAGGTGAGCCATGTAAATATTTTCTCAGGGCTCAACCAGCTAAACGACATCAGCCTCACTCAAAGCTATTCTTCAATCTGCGGAATTTCGGAAAGCGAACTTGAGCAATATTTCATGCCGGAGATTGAAGCCCTTGCAGAGCGTCAGGAAATGAGCCTTGAGGAAACGAAAGCAAAACTAGCCCAAATGTACGACGGCTACCACTTCACACATAATGTTGAGGGCGTTTACAATCCCTTCTGTCTTTTAAAGTGCTTTTCCGACAAGGATTTCGGCTCCTACTGGTTTGAGAGCGGTACGCCTTCTCTTCTCGTAAAAACCTTACAGAATCAGCCGGTTGAGCTTACCAACATCGTAAACGGCAGATTTGCAAACGAAAATCAGTTTAAGAACTACGATCCTGACTCAAAAAACATGCTGCCGGTCATTTACCAGAGCGGCTACCTTACGATTAAGGATTTTGAGAAGGAAACCCGCCTTTATAAGCTGGACTTTCCCAATCGTGAAGTGGAAGAAGGCTTTCTTGATGTCCTGCTCAAAAAGTTCATCACGGTGCCATACGATGACATCGGCCTTGAAATCAACAATCTGCGAGTCGCACTGCGTGACAAAAACCTCGACCGTGCCATGAACATAATCAAGTCCGCCATCGCAGACCTTCCCACCGTGGTCAAGAAGGACATGTGCGAGAATTACTACGAGTCGGTCACTCATCTCATGTTCCGCATGACAGGCTGGCGGGTGGTCTCAGAATTGCAGAATGTCTGTGGCAGGAGCGATGTGGTGGTGGCCTCAAAGGACAGCGTTTTCATTTTTGAGCTAAAAATGGACAAGGGGCGGCCTTTTGAAGAAGTCGCAAAAGAAGCCCTGACCCAGATTGACGAAAACGGCTACTCACAGCGTTTTGCCATCAGCGGAAAGAAAATGTACAAGGTAGCCCTTATTTTCTCCAGTGAGGGAAAGGGCCTTTTGGGCTGGAAGGTAAGGGAATAACGCCTGCCAGAACTCGCTTCGGAACGCCTGCGGCGGTGCTACAATCCCTAGCCGAGGGGATTAGAAACCATATCATTGACAAGTATAATTACACAGTGTATATTTTGATTATTGGAAACACCGCACAGGTGGGCTGTCTTCTATTTCACCAATAGGAGACCAGTGCTTATGACGAATTATGATATCGTGATGCTTGCCATTGCGATTCTGAATCTGATTGTAAATGCACTCGCTCTCTATAACCAAGTTAGAAAGAGCTAAAAAGGATAAAGCCTGCCCACAGCTTCCAACTCTGGCAGGCTTTTCACTTAAGCCCAAGGAGACAGTCGCTAGTGCGGTGTTTCCTTATGTTTTTATAATAGCATATTACGCCAAAAAGTCAAGGCAATGATTCTGGCGGCCTCCCTCGCTTGCTGAAACAACATTATTTTACATTCATGAAGCGGCCGTTTTTACCGCCTATCTCTTACCTCACTCCTAAGTTCTCGCATACCTGAGCACCACCGTGGCAATGACGACGAACATAAAGACCGGAAACCATGCTCCCATAAAGGGCGAAATGGCTCCGAATTTTGCCAGCAGCATGGTAATCATCTGGGTGACATAGAACAAAACCGCCGCGCTTATGCAGGAAGCAAGGCTCATGAGCATGACATTTTTCCTCGTCTTTCCGCTTAAGCCCACCGACAGGAAGACTACGATAAAAAGAATAAAGGGAAAGGCAAATTTCTTGTAATAGAGGCTAAGCGGCTCGGCAAAAGGAAGCCCCGCCTTCTGCAGGTGCTCAATGTAGACCTTTGCCGTAGCGGAATCAACGGTCTCCACGGAGATGACATTGTTCTGGAAAGTTTCAGGCGGCTCCGTGAGACGGTCCAAGATGTCGCGGGAAACTGAGCCTGAAGTAATCGTACCGTCTTTCTGCGTATACTGGATTCCCCCGGAGAGCATCCATTTTTCATCCCGCCAGCTTGCAGAATCAGCGCGGATTATAGAATTGAGGGTCTTATCCTCATTGCGAATGATGACGAAAAGCCCTGTGAGCCGCTTCGCGCCGTCATCATAAAATTCAGCCTTATAACAAATTTTACTGTTATCACTCAGGATTACGATTTTATCATTATTGAGGCTTTTGTCTTTTTTAAGGACTTCTTCCTGCTCTGCCGTTTTCTTCGCATAAGTGGGAACGACAACCTTGTCATCGAAGAAAAAAAGGACGAAACTCATGATGAATGCAAAAATCAAGAGAGGAAAAGTAAAGCGGGTAAGGGAAATTCCAGAGGCAAAAATCGCTATCAGCTCATTATTCGCATACAAATCGCTCAAAGTGTAGGAAACGGAAAAAAGCATGGCGATTGGGGCCGCATACCAAAAGCACTTGGGCACATACAAGGCCATAATCCGCAAAACCTTCATTCCTGGAACGCCGTTTGAGATGAAATTCCACAGATTCATCATCAAATCGACCATTATAAGCACAAGGGCAAAGAAAATGAGCGCTCCGATAAAGAGAGGAATAACTTTTCTGAACAAGTATTCGACGATTTTCATTTGCGCAAAAGCCTCAGATAGAAAATTATCCCGGCGACTCCAATCAGAATGTTCGGCGCCCACATCGTGGTGATTCCATGAACTCCAGTCCTGGAACTGAAAATCTGCCCGACAATGCTCACAGCCCAATAGAAGACCGAAATGAAAAGACCGATAATCAGGCCTATTGTCTGACCGTTATGCTTTCCGAAAATAAGGGCCAGCGGCATGGCAAGGATGGCAAAGAAAATCGAGCCGAAGGGGACGGAGAATTTTTTCGCCATCTCAAGATTGTAACGGTTCCGCTTTTTTGGGGTGACATCCGCGTCATTTTTCATGGCTTTTATCTCCTTGTACAAGTCGTAGCTGGTCATCTCCCTGGGGGAAACAGCCCGGTCATTTTCAAGGAAAGTGGACTCAAAAATATTCAGCTCAACATTCTCACTGGTAAGCACATCGTAGTCATTTTTTTTGTCTTTGTCGAACATGACGACGCTGGCATCATTCATTACAAGCTTCATCAAAACGCCGGGAGCCGATGATTTTTTTACCACAGACTTGTCCGCTACGATAATTCTCTGCCCCCCCTCACTGTCCGTGTCAAAGAAAATCAGGTCGCTCACATTCTCGCCGGCAACCTCACCGATGACGAGGGTTTTATCGTTGGTTCGCTTGATGGAATTAGACTCAAGCTCCACGGCAGGATTTGAAGTAAGAATCGAGCGGTACAATTTGTTGTAGTTAATCGTTCCCAAAGGAAGCAGATAATCGTTTACGAAAAAAGAAGCGAATGAAATCAAGATTCCAAGAATCAGCACAGGCTTCAGAATCACCCTGTAGCCCTGGCCTGATGCACGAAGAATCAGAATCTCGTTTTCACTTGCCAGACGGCCAAGGCACATCAAAAAACCCACCAGCGTGGCAAAGGGGGCTGACTGGGCGATGACCATGGGAAGGGAATATGTGATAAGCCGCATGACATCCATGACGGGAACATGTTTTTTAAGGATATTCTCCGCAACGAGCAGAATCTGATTCACGAAAAAAACCATAAAAAAGAAAACAAAGGAGATAAAAAAGTAGAGAAAAAGCTCTTTCATGAGGTAGCGGAACAAAACATGACGGTTTATACCCGTATCTTCCTGTGCCGCAGTTCCGAAAAAATCTCCCAGATGCCTGAGATGTAAAAAATAGAAAATTTTTGAAATTCCCCGGGAAAGAGAATTCAGCAGGTTAAAGGCGGACAGGGAAAAAAGAAAAGATTTTCCGGCTTCCTCAAGATTCCTTTTTAGGGTGCTCCGGGCCCATGTCCTTCTGAAATAAATGAGAGAAACAAAGAGCCGCTTGACAAGCGAAAGCCTGCGTACTTTTTTGAGAAAATTTTCCGATTTTTTTTCTAAGAAACGCTTCAGTTTCCAGATTGCTGATGCCATTTTACGCTACATTTACTGGCTGCCGCTGTTCCGCCCTTTGCTGACGCGCATAGCGTCGTTCGCTACGCTCTCTCTGCTACTTCGGGGCTCCATAGCGGTGCGGCTAATTCTTACCCGTTGAGCCGAATCCGCCTGAGCCGCGCTCTGTCTCGTCAAGTTCCCCAACCTGAAGGAAAGAGCCGACGGTAACAGGAGAAACAACAAGCTGGGCGATTCTGTCGCCGTTATTTACGGTAAAATCCTCGTCTCCGAGATTAATCAATATGACTTTGACCTCTCCCCGATAATCAGAGTCAATCGTTCCCGGCGTGTTCAATACCGTAACTCCGTTTTTTGCGGCCAGACCGGACCGGGGACGCACCTGAATCTCATAGCCCTGCGGAATGGCAAAAAAAAGCCCAGTGGGAATCACAGCCCGTCCGCCTTTTTTTATAAGAACCGGCTCAGAAAGAAGGGCGCACACATCGGCACCGGCAGCCCCCGCAGTTTTATATTGAGGAATAACGGCCCCGTCAGAGGCAAGGCATTTTATTTCAACTTTGTTCATGCTGACAGTATACAGTAGAAAGAAAAAAGAAAAAAGACTGAAAATTACCGATTGCTAATTTTTGAACTTTCTTATTTTATTCTCATTCCCCTCACATGAAGCAAGGATTTTCCCGCAATATACTTAAAAATCATAGAGGAAGCGAGGTGAAAAATGAAAAAGACAATAATTTTTACAATGATTACGGTTTTAACTCTCTCGGCATGTGATAATTCAGTTTCAAGCATAGAATCATCTTCAGCAGATTCATCATCAGGCACGACCTCTGCCACAGGAACAACGAATACAAGTGGAAGCAGCCAGAAGGGAAGCAGCTCTTCTTCCGGGACTATAACATCATCTTCAGAAAGCGAGAGCTTCACTTATTCGGCAGACGGAGGAACTAATATCTTTGAGATTTCCAGCGAAATATCTTCCGTGACGATTTCAGGTCTTTCCAGCGGAAAAAACATTTTCCTCACGAAAACAAATCCAAGTTCCTCAACGATTTCCGCAGGCAGCACGCGAACTGTCGCCTCGGCCACAGGAATCTCTCTTTCAAGCGGGGACTCAATTTCTTCCGATTCAAGCAGCACAGGCTCAAGCCCGTCCAGCCACGGATACGGCGGCCCAAGGCACTGTCTTAGCCTGTCTTTGAACAAAAAACTCCCGCAGGAAGAGGAAAGCTCGTCACGAAGCGCGTCTTCTTCTATTTCTGCCGTAACTCCGGCCGTCTACACACAAAGCGATGTGGGAAACGCGACCCGCTCAATCTATGTCGATCAGGATTCAGACATTTCAACTTTCAAGGCCCAGACTGCAACCCTCCGTGCCCTCGGGCAATACTGCTATGTCTGGGTCCTGGATGACAACTGGACTTTCTCATCAGCCAGCGGAGAAAAAATCGATTCGGAAATCGCAGGAAACATAGCCGAAAACTTTGACACCATGTACGATAAAATCCGCAATGTATTCGGCGAAGAATCGGACAATCTCGCGGCAAATACCAGCCTCAGCTCAACTCTCCCCATGGAAAATTACAGCGAGACAGGCACCATCGTCAATATCGTAATCTACGACATCGGAAAAGACTTTTCAAACGGCACGAATTCCGGCGACATCGTGGGCTACTTCTACGCGAAGGATTATTTCGCCCTCTCAAATGCAAGCTCTGTCTACAAATATTCAAACAAGGGAAAATATTTCTATGTTGACGGCTATTTCGCCGTAAATTACACCAGCACGGTTTATTCCACGCTCGCCCACGAATTCCAGCACATGATTGATTTCGGCGTTAAATCCATGGAAAAAGGCCTGTCTTCATCAACAGCCCACAACGAAATGAAATCTATGCTCTGCGAGGACATAATGAGCGAGACTCTGAGCGAAATCGACGAAAACTTCACGACCGATGACACGCCTGTCTCACGGCTCCCCATGTTCAACCGCCACTATGCTGATGTCGGACTGGAATACAAGTCAAGTTCCCCGGAAGTCTATTATTCTTACTCAAACAATTACGCTTTCGGTTCCTGGCTGGTCAGAAATTACGGCGGAGTTCAGCTTCTCCACGAAATCGCCGTCAATTCTTATGTCGATGAGAAAGCCATTCTAGCCGCCCTGACGGAAAGAAATGAAAGCGCGCAAAGCATGGAAGAACTTTTAAAAGCATATTCCGTCGCCTGCGTCATAAGCGGGGAAGGAAGCGGATTTGCAAACGAGCCTTCACGAACAGATAATACCCTCAACGGCTGTGAATATTCACTTTCCCCGATTGACTTGTGGAATCTTGCAAGCGCGCTTCCAGAAACTTATTCCGAGTGCAAGGACTCAACGAATTACTACAAATTCGACGGTCCCCTTCTCTACGGCTACAACAGGCAGATAGAGCTCCGCCCCTACGGAATCACCCTGCAAAAAATCGGCACGGCAAGCAGTGACAGCGTGACGATTAACTTCAACACGAGCGGATTTTCTTCAAAACAGAAAGTTTATGTGGTGGTTGAGTAAAAAAACAAGGACAAAAAATCCATTGCGGTGCTTTTTGAGCGACTCCGAGATTTTCGGCAATGATTCAGGGGAAAAAGATAAAAAAACTCCGTCCTATGCGAAAAACGGACGCATAGAAACGGAGTTATTGTAAAACACGAATTGACACGAATTTTACTAATTAACACGAATTAGAAATTATATTTTGTTTTATTTCGCATCAGCAAAAAAATATTTCATAAAATAAGAACATTTTTTTACTCTACATAGGAAACATAAAACTTTGTATAATCTCCTGCAAGATATAAGCCATGCTCTTTTATGTTAGCAATATAGTCAGCATCGGTAATTGTTGTGCTATATCCATTTTCGTAATCAGTATCCCATTCCATTTTAATATCTGTCTCCCAGGAGTTCTCGTAACCAACATTAGCACACCAGGTAGTTGAAGCACCGCTTGTCGCAATTTTAATCTTTGAAATAGAAAGATTCTCAAATACGGAAGGTTCCAGAACCCTAGTAAATGATTCTGAAGCAGTCACTTCCCTGCCATCTACAAGGGATATCCATGTCTCAGAACTTGTATCTTCAAGAGTCAGGGCAATACCATCTGCATTCCATGCAAACCAGCCATTGCCAGCAGCCTTGAAAGCAGTGTAGTCCGCTCCGTCTTTTGTGATAGCAACTGTAATTTCAAACCATCCGCTTGAATTGAGGCAATCATTGCCGATTGTTGCAGTGGCCGAATTTCCGTCAGCAGCAATGACAGCGTCAAGTGTCTTTGTATTTGAATCTGCCGTAATACC
Source organism: Treponema sp. (assembly GCA_017468745.1). Lineage (GTDB taxonomy): Bacteria > Spirochaetota > Spirochaetia > Treponematales > Treponemataceae > Treponema_D. Next base: position 7,939 of record JAFUHS010000095.1, read on the forward strand.
ATAAGTGACTTTAATTGAGTCTGTTGCTGAAAGAGTAAAGCCTGTGAAAGAAATCGTCAAATCGGCTTCAGCATATGTGTTTTCGGTAAGGTTAATCTCATTGTAGTATTCGGCATTCGTTGAATAGAAACAAACCCAGGCTTTTTTATCAAGGTCAGCCTTAATTTCCTTTCCATTAGTATCAGTAATTGTTACTGAAATATCATTGAAATAACCGTAGCTGTTTGCATTCTCTTTTAGAAGGGCTGCGGTCGCTGTCTTTGCGCCTTCAGTATAAGCCACCTCAGCGTCAAAAACTTCCGTAGTGGCATCGCTTGAATATTTCAAAGCCAATGATTTTGCTTTTGCTGCCAGTTCGTCCGAAAGATTCAGAGTGATGACAAATTTTGGATTATAGACGGCACACTGGATTTCTATGTCAAAGCTTGTATCGTCCCCCGCCTCTTCTGGATACAGTTTAAAGAAAACATTGGATTCAGTCTCAGCGTCCCCACCCTTAATGTCAAAATTCCCGGAAGAATTCTTTTTAACGCTAATTGCATCCGGCATATTTTCTTCATCAATCAACCATGTTCCGACAGAACTTTTTACGACAAGAGTTTTCGTTTCGCCAGGCGCCACAGTGAATACACCCGTACCTGCATCAAAATCTTCAAAAGTAATGCTGTATTTTGCTTCGTCTGCTCCGGCTCCAGGGCCGCTGGTATCAGAGCTTTCGCTGTTGTCTTTGCCGGCATTTGGCTTAGTGTCAGCATTATCATCATCACTGTCACTACACGACGAGAGCGTTAATCCACCCAGCAGCAAAAACAGGGAGAAAAACATCCAAAATACTTTTTTTGCATTTTTCATAAATGCCTCCTCATATAAACTTTTTTCTTGCGCAACCGATTGCACAATCATGCAAAATTAAAATAGGGTTTATCCCTACTTTATTTAAAATTATGCAACCGATTGCACATTTTGTCAAATAAAATTTTCTTACAAACGGAAGCCATAAAGAACTTCCGTTTAATTTTTATCACTTTCCGACACTGAACATATCGATGCTTGGAAGAACCTTACCCGACGAATCAAATAAAGCCTGATTCTCCCATGAGCTTGCCATGCCCGGCTTAATTCCAAGATAGCAGCCTCCCCAGTAGAACAGACCTGAAGCACCTTTTTCAGCCGCAATCTCTGCAATGTATGTGACGACACCGGCCTGATTCTCAATCGAGGCAGAAATTTTCCCATCTTTAATGCCGCTATAGCCTGCAAGCTGAGTCGCGGCCTGACTTTCCTGAGTCTCATAAAAGGTATTTCCCGTATCATCAGTCCATGCGTCTTTATCGTATGAGTAGGAAACTTCCGCTACGACAGCTTCTTTGCCCTTAGCCTTAATGCTTTCGATAAAGCCTGCAAGCTGGCTGTCACTTCCATGTCCTGAATAATAGGGATAATAGGAAATCGCAACGACATCCGGATCAACATTTGCTATATACGAGTTCAGGAAATTCGTGAGATATTTCGCTGGATCCGAGCAATGTAGCGCGACCAGAATATCTGAATCAAGTGACTTTACGGCAGCCTTTGCCGCTTTAAGAATCGTATAGCGCTGGTCGAGAGTCAGCTTAGTTGCAAGACCGTCACTTCCGTCGGCCGAGCTTGCATTTGTCCTTGTCTTTGAAAAGATTCCTCCCTGCATCTCATTTCCCAGCTGAACCATATCAGGCGGACAGCCGGCGCTATTGAGGGCTTCGAGAATCGTTTTTGTATAATCTGCGACAGCCTTTGACAAGCCATCCACATCAATAGATTCAGAATCAAGCGCGACTCCGTCTTCTTCGACAAAATTTTTCCACATTTCTGGCATGTACTGTTTTGCAGGATCAGCCCAGTTGTCCGAATAGTGGAAATCGAGGAAAATCTTCAAGCCCGCGCTCTTCGCCCTTTTTGCCATTGACAGGGCCCGTTTTTCATTGTTATAACCGTATGGTCCCCAGCTGTCATTGAGGGCAACAGTATAGTCATTCCAGATTCGGATTCGCACCCAATTGACTCCGTGATTTTTCAGAATCACGAAAAGGTCTTTTTCAATGTTGTCAGAATCGTACCATTTCTGCCCTAACTCCTCCAAAGCCGCGACTTCGCTCACATCAACTCCGCGCATAAAATCATCGGACACATTCATAGCATGAATCGAGTAAGAGCTGTAATCAGTAAAAGAAAGCTCTGCATTGCTTCCAGGCTTTATATCGTCAGCATTATCCGAATATTCAGGAGCTTTGCAGGATGCAGAAAAAAATCCAATTCCGACCGCTGTCGCCGCCATAAGCGATAAAAAAGATTGTCTATAAAGTTTTTTCATGTTTTACTCCCCTTTAATCTGGAATTTTATATGACATTCCATTTGCAAAATCGTATTTGACGCTCATGCTGTCTGGATTTTTGCTGACAGCCGAATCTGGGCAGGCATCAACTACGGCAAATCCCTCGTCCCAGCCAAGACCTGCGGCTACGATGATGCTGACCGTGTCGCCCTTATTGAGGCCCGAAACAGAACCAAGAGGAATCGCATATTCGAGGAATGAAGAGACTGTCTCCTCATTCCAGCCTTTTGGAGCACATTTGACAGATGAAGTGATGTCTGTATTTGTTGAAGAAATCCAGGCAAAAGCAGAAAGAGCACCGTTTCCATCGTTATTTGCCCCCGGCTGATGGGAGATATAGACATTGGGCTGAACTTTCGCACTTCGTCCGCCTTTGTTGGCAAAGTCTTCGGCATCAGCAATGCTCACTGAAGAACGGGCACCTGAACCGCCTGTGACACTTCCGTTTGAGACAAGGATTCCCAGAGGATTAGCCCAGGTGAGCTGAAGAGAACCGCTCACACCGATATACAGGTAATCATCATCGCTGGTGACAGAAAGCCCCGATAAGTCAGTCTGAGCGCTCACATCATAGCCCGTGCTGCCATATTCCCACTGGTCAGACGCTGGATCAGAAAGATAAAGAGCTCCATTTTCTTCCGCGAAATTCCCGTCCTTCACTCCATCGATGACAATTTTATATTTCGTAAAAGTCACTGAAAATCCTTTTGAATATGAATCCCCTGCTCCTTCAGGAAGAATTCCTGACAAAAGCAAATCAAGCGTCGCACCGTCTTCTGGCGGGGTATCAAAGAGCGGGGAAAGAAGAATAGCTGAATCACGCCCCTCCACCTTAAATGAATACTCTTTTGAGTCTGACGCAGTAGAAGTTACAGTCGATGAGCCATTCTGCAGCACGAAATTTCCCGAAACAGGGATTTCCAGTGAAGATGTGTCTTTAGAAAATCCAACCGTAGAAAAACTAAGCTCGTCACTTGAAAAGAAAGGCTGAATTTTGATATTTTTCGCCTCAAAGCTGGCAATCTGCCTTCCTTTCTGACTTCCCTCGGCGCATTTAAATCCACCAATCTTTAAATTCATGACGGCTGTTCCGCCAGGAATTTTCACGGTATCGAAAAGGGCCATGACAGAGCTTAAATCGACTTTGAAAGCCTCGTAATCCTCTGTAAAAGTTCCTGAGATTTTCGGAAATGTTTCTGTCACAGAATTTCCTTCTCCATTCGTGTATGTGACTTCGATTGAGCCTGAAAGAGAGTCCAGCGCGACTTTTTTTCCGAAAGACACAAGCAGGCTCTGCTCAAAATACTCATCACCAAGTTTTGAGGCAGTCAGGCTCATATCATCATCTGCAAGACCATTGTAATACCAGTTCTTTCCGGACAGTCTGGCACTTCCTGTATCCTCAAGGACTTTTTTGTTCTGCTCACTGCTCAAAGAATCCTGCAGCTGCTCACAGGAAGAAATTCCTGTCATGAGTCCGAGAGTCGCAAGCGAGACAAGAATTGTATTTTTCACTTTTCCGCTTTCTATTCTCAATTTTTTCATTTTCTCCCCCTAGTCTACAGTGACTGTGGCTGTGTCAGTCGAGCCGTCAACAGTAATCGTAATATCAGAACCGAGCATAAGTCCTTCAGCAAGGAAATTCCTGTAATAATCCGCCCCGGTTTTTCCAGCACCGTCAATCTTTCCACCGTCTTTTTTAGCCCAGGGACGAAGCCAGTTGTCTTTTTTGACCAGAGTGAATTCAATGCTGGAGGTCTTCACTTTGACAGATGAAGAAGTTCCCTCACCGTTTTTAATCGTGATATTGTCACTGCTGTTGTCCCATGAATTGTGGTCGCCAGGAATTGAGTAAGCTCCGTCCTCAACAGGGAAATTCGTAAAGACAAAAGTGACGGTCGCCGCTTCCTGATTGTGAAGCCCGTTCACATCCGCGCATGAGGCAAGAGACAGCAAAAGGAGTCCCGCCGCCGGCAAAAGGAAGATTTTCCAGAATTTCTCAATTTTTATTTTTCCCTTTTCGATTTTCATTTTTCACCTCCCCTACAAATCCCAGATTAAGCCAAGCCTAAGATAACTTGCAGTATTGTCATCACTTACCGTATCATCAAGCGTGTTCAGCAGATAAGTGCGGTGAGGAGCCTTATTCTGGGGATCGTCAGCCCTGAAGAGGGTGTAGTTTTTGTCTTCATAAGGATCCATTCCGTAGGTAAAGTGCATCCAGAATTTCGGACGGCCAGGAAGCGGAACCTTGTTCACGGAAAAGCCGAGCGCAACTCCCAGAGGCTGCTCCACAAAACTTGATTTTAAGTCAGCGGAATAATTCCGGTAAAGACCTGCCGCAGTAAGAGAAAGACGGTCATTGATATCGGCAGTAAGCATCAGAGAATGAAAACTTTCTCCCAAATCATAGCTGTTATTCGAGTCAATTTTCCCAGCTTCCATTTCCCAGCTGGCATTTGCTGAAAAAGCGTAGTCAAAGGTCAGCTTTTTAATATGAGGAATCGTGTCATTTGCCTTGATTTCAAGACCTGCGCCCCGGAAGAAAGGCTCAATGTCTTTATCCGTTTTTGTCTCTTCAGTGAGTCTGTCGATAAACAGAATTCCGTAAAGGCCAAGGCTGATGTCTTTTCCAAGAAGAGATGACAAATCAAAATCGGCATAGGGCTGGCTTCTGAAAGAAAGGAAGCCGGAATACTGGTCATGCTTAGAGGCCTCATCTTCAGTATCGAGAACTAAAGTCACCCCCTGATCAAGGCCCAGGGTAAAGGCAGATTTCGGCGTAACAGAAAAATCCAGCTGGGTCGTAGCCGTGTTCGCATTAATGTCGTCATAATCTGTGCCGTCGCTGCCCCAGACTGAATTGACATTCTTTGCCGCATAGCTTTCCATAAGGCGGACGCTGAATTTCTCTGATTTCCAGCCGATTCTTCCGGCAAGAGCCAGGGCATCCCTGTCAAAATCAACATCACTACCGAATGTTCCCATGCCGTGAAGCTCAAATTTCAGCGGCTCAATTGGATTTACGGCGATGTATGCACTTGCCGCGCTGATATTCTGCTCGTTATAGCGGAAAAGTTCTTCTTTTGTCGTGTAGCTTCCGAATGTGAGGGCAGTTTCAAGAAGGGGATTTTTCTCGTCTCCGTATTTTACATCAAGCAAATCGTAAAGTCCGTAAGTTCCCCGCATCATGCTGAGGGCGGCTGTGGCGTTTACAGTAATTTCCCCAAATTTCTGAAGATTTTTCCCCAGAGAGACTTCGGTAAAGCCCTTGTCAACATAATCCCAGCGGTCAATCACATGATAGATTCCGTCAAAGTCAAGCATACCGTTCGCCTTCAGCTTTCCGTAACCGAATTTTACATTGGCATAGGGATTTGTAATGGTGAAGCCCAGTTTGTTGAAGGCGCCGATTCCATTATCGTTGAGATTATAGATAAAACTGAAAGGAATGCTGGCCAGTGACTGAAATCCGTCTCCCCAGGTAACATCAGGCACATTGTCGGCATAGGAATTTGCCTGATAGAGAGTCTTATCCACATTCCAGACGGCAATTTCTGCATCCAGCTGGAAGTAAGGATTTATCTCTCCCCAGAACCACCAGTTCATGTTTGTCTTAAAGTGAGAATTATCAAATTCATAGCCTTTTTTCTTTCCAGTGGCTATGTCGCGGATAATCGACTTGTTGCTGGAAGTAACCTCAATCCAGGCTCCCTGCCTGACTTTTGACCGGGACTCATTTCCGGCTGCAGGAGCAGGAGAAGAGGCAACCGCCTTGGAAAAATCTTCGTTCAGAGGAACAATAAAGCCGTCGTCAGCTTCCTGGGCAAAAGCAAGCGAAGCAAGCAGGGCAAGGGCTGTCATGAGCGAAGTCTTCTTATTTTTAATCATATACTTTTTCATAAGAAATCCTCTTTTTTATAAGACACGAATTAGACTAATCTCCACTAATTTTGAAATATATAATTCGTGTTAATTCGTGAAATTACTGCCTCAACATCAATCCACTTTGATAAATTCCATGTCGTCGAAGTTGCCCCAGCAGTCAGGGGCAGTATCAAGGTAAATGCCAATCGTGACATTCTGGCTGGAGACTGGAACGCGGATTTTGTACTTTTTCCACTGCTGCCAGCCCGTGTTCACGATTTTTGCCGTGACCTGCTTTGCAGTTCCATCATAGCCTGCCGCAAAGAGACGGATATTGTTCTCTCCGCCGCCGCCCATAGCCCAAAGCGAAAGCTCGTATGTTCCGTTTTCGATTCCATTGAGAGTCTGCGAGAGGATTGACTTGAAACCTGAGCCAAGCCAGTATTTGTAAGTCCACTTGCCTGAATGAGAGTTGCCCTTGTTGTTTTCCATAAAACTTGCAGAGCCGGGGCCGTTGAGCTTCCACTTACCCATTTTTCCGCTCTCAAAAGACGGATCTTCGATTAAATTCACCCGATTGCTGACATCGACACTTGCCGTCGGCTTGAAATCAGAACCTTTTATAATTCCGGTCACAGTGACCTTGCCGACTTTCTGATTTTTCCAGTCGATTTTTTCCCATGTGACATCGACTAAAGACTCGCTGTCATTGGTGAAGATTGCCTTTACTTTTTCAGGGAGCGCGGGCACTTCCCCTGGCTTCGTGGTGATTTCAAGTTTTTCTGCTAAAGCATAGGGAGTAAAGCCGCTGCCGTTTTTCGCGCTTCCGCCCCAGACATTCTCAACTTCCCCTCTTCCGCTTACGAGATTGTAGGTCGCAAGGGAAGGAAGAACTTTTCCGTCAAAGCTGAACAAAGCCTGATTTTCCCAGGTATTTCCTTCCGTCGCCGAAAGATTCGCTCCCTTCCATAAAATTGAGTCGGCCTCCCAGTAGAAGACACCGCAGCCGCCTTTAACGCCGGATACCGTCGCGATAATATCCCGCAGTTCAGTCGCCTGTCCCTGAACGCTTGGAACATAGCCGTTCGCCTCATCAGAATAAGTCTGGAAGACATTTCCCTGAGCATCACCGTTTTCTTCGGTGAAGGCATAGGCAGTCTCAACCACGGCCATTTCTTTTCCGTAGCGTTTACTAATCATCTCAAGGTTTGCCTTTAAATCCGCCATCGAGCCGTGCCAGTAAGGATAGAAGGAAAGGCCTATGATGTCGTAGTCGATTTTTGCCTTTTTGACCTCATCGAAAATCCATTTATACAAGTCCTGCTTGCCGCCGTCAGCCAGATGGACGACGATTTTGATTTTCTCTCCGCCACTGGCATTCCGCACGCCTTTTGAAGCCCGGTCGAGAAGACGGATAAACTGCTTCATTCCGCCGATTTTAACGCCGGGGTCATTGCTCCAAAGCTGGCCGATTGGCCACATGAAGCCTGAGTTCAATTCGTTTCCAATCTGCACGGAATCAGGAGCCGCCCCTTCTTTTACGAAACGGTTTATTGTCTCCCGCGTAAATTTCTCGACCTCATTCTCAAGCTCTTTCGCGCTCAAATTTTTCCAGTCCTGGGGCATATACTGCTTTCCGGGATCTGCCCAAAAGTCTGAATAATGAAAGTCAAGCATGAATTTTAAGCCCGCTGTCTTGATTCTCTTTGCGATTCGGAGGTCTGTTTCAATCGTGTTGTCGCCACCGCCCATTTTCTCACCTTTTCTGGCTACCAGCTTTCCGTTTTTGTCGTACTGGTCGCTTTCGTAAGTCGGATTGTTCCAGAGCCGGATGCGGATATAATTCACGCCGTGGTCTTTGAGAATCTTAAAGACATCCTCTTCTTCGCCCCGCTCGTTGTAAAATTTTCCGCCAGTTTTCTCAATCTGGTCAATCATCGAAATGTCAACGCCCTTCATAAAGTCTTCCCTAAGACCGTCAACCTTCTCCACGAGGATTTTTTGCCTTACCGCGTCACCGGCTTTTGTCCCCGGCAGGGCAAAGGCAGGAATAAGAAGAGCCGAAGCCGTCACAGCGCACAGCATCTTTTTCAACATTTTTACCTCCTACAGTTTAAATTTCTCACAGAGCGCACAGAGGCCACAGAGAAGGATTTTTCAATAACAAAACTTCTCTCCGTGAACTCCCCGGCTCTGTGAGGAATTCATATCTTACATTTCCATTCAATTTCCCATTTCACTGATTTCAGGCCGGCGATTTTCTCTCCGCTGAAAGCAGGCCATTTTTCTATGTAGATTTCCGCTCCTTTTTTAAGGCTGGAAATTTCAAGCTCCAGAGAGGAAAGCTCTTCGTCCGTCAGCGCAGAGTCGCCTTTTTCCTCAACAAAACGCTTCAAGCCGATTTCCCATGGATAATCCTCGCCAAGATAAAAATGGTCGAGAATGAGGCACCTCTTTCCCTTTTTCCAGGCATAAAGCCGGGCACTTTCGCCCGTGTAGTCGATTTTCACGAAGATGTCAGACAGGTCTTCTGACTCCCGCAGTTTTTTCGCAAGGGAAGAAAGGTCGATTTTATAAACCTCACCCTCTTTTTCAGTTTCGAGGACGCCGCTTTTCTTTTCTGCAGGGGCATTTTCCCTCTCATATCTTGCAAAAAGAACTTCGTCCAGATCTTTTCCACAGTTTTTGTTCACCAGACCGCACTTTTTCCAGCCGTCAGGCGCTTTTTCAAAATCAGGAAAGACGAAAAATGCTCCGCCGCTTCTGGAAAAAAGCCGGAATCCGCCGTCTTTTCCTTCGATTGCATAAGAATCATCGTCCGTGATGACAAGGCGGGAGCCGACTTTCCAGCTATTGAGGGCATCATTTCGGGAAAGCACAAGGAATTTTTCAGACCGTCCTGCATTTTTCTCCCCGAAGTCAAAGAAATTTTCCGTTGATTCGTCATTTTCCCTCTTGTAAAAGACAAAAACCTCCCCTTCAGCACTGCTGATTTTCGTGAATGGCGTGACTCTAGCACTTTTTACGAGACTTGAACCAAACTTCATATTGAAGGGAAGAAAGAAAAAGTCTCCGTCTTTTACATCAAATGAAGGAAGAGCTGTTTTTCCGTCCGGGGAAGTAAGGCTTACAGATTTGTGAGCGGCCATTTTCTGATGGCGGACATAATTGTTCACAAAAAGATAGCCTTTCTCACCGTCACTTCGGAAAGCATAGCGCAAGGAAGAAGTGTCATCAGGCTTGATTTCCGATTCAATCATGGCAGGAAGGGGGCAGATTTCCTCTTCATAGCTTTTGACGAAAAAGGCAAGAAGTTTAAGCTCACGAAGAGTAGATGAAACCTGTCCGAATTCCCTGACAGGAGCGCGGAAATCGTAGGACTTGACCGGTAAATCGTTAAGATAGCCGGTCGCCTTTGACTCCTGCAAAGTCGTAAGCTTTCCCTCAGGATTCGTGCCGCCTGAGTACATGTAAAACCCCAGAAGATTGCAGCCGCTTCCAAGTTTTGTGAGCGCGACCGCGGCGATGTCCCTGCTGGTGGCAATTGTCCGCCTGTGAGCCGTGACCTGTAAGCCTCCGCCAAGCTCCGCCGTAAGATATGGGAATTTATCGATGTCAAAAGTAATTCCGTAGCCGAAGCCGTGGTCACTTCCGATGTTGTGGTCGTTTCGCTCATGGGTGAATGTGTAGTTTCCGCTAGGCTCAATCTCCCCCGTCCTCTGGTCCCAGGGAGCATCGCAGTAGCCGCCCATGACAGGCAACATTCCGCCGGTCCAGGCTCCGCCCCAGCCGGTAGCCGTGTAAAGGGCGACCTTAAAGCCTGTGTCGACGGCGATTTTCTGCAATCTCTTCATGTGAGCCTCGCCGCCCTCTCTTTCGTAAAGGCCGCCGCAGTGACCGTACTCGTTCTCAATCTGAACGCCGATAATGGGATTTTCCTTTGTCGCCTCGTCATCAGGATTAGAGATAAAGTCTTTTACCTGCTCATAAATCTTTTTGTACCATTTTTCCACGACCGCAAAGTATTTTTCATCGTTGGTGCGAGGCTCATAATCCTTGTGCAAAAGCCAGTCAGGAAAGCCACCGTTCCTTGCCTCACCATGACACCAGGGACCGATTCTGAGCAGCATTTTCATGCCGCAGTCTTTTAAAGTCTGGACGAAGCCGTGTAAATTCCGGTCGCCGCTCCAGTCATATTCGCCTTCAATTTCCTCATGGTGAATCCAAATCACATAGGCGCTCACAATGGTGACCCCGCCAGCCTTCATCTTTAAAAGCCGCTCAGCCCACTCAGTCTTAGGCACGCGGGAATAATGAATCTCCCCCATCACAGGGAAAATCCGCTTTTCGTCTTTTTTTATGCTGATTTTGTCAAATGTATAAGCCATAACTTTTTCCTTTTTCACGCAAGCGATTGTTAACTAGTGATTTATCATTCCTTAACCGCCGCTCCACCGAAACTGGAAATCAGCGTTTTTTGTGTTATCAGAAAGAAAATCACGAAGGGGATGGAAACCAAAAGGGAGCCGGCCGCGAAAATCGTGAATTCGTTCTTTTTGTCGGAAACGAAGCTGAAAAGTCCCAGGGCAAGGGTCTGGTTCTCAACGCTGCGGAGAACCATCTTCGGGAAAATAAAATCCATCCAGGGGGCTGTAAAGCTCGTAATCGCAAGGAAAACGATAATCGGCCGGGCAATGGGCAGGATAATCTGCCAGAAGATCCGAAAATGGCTGGCTCCGTCAATGCGAGCCGCCTCGTCAAGACTTTTTGAGACCGTGTCCATGTAATTTTTTACCAGCCAGGTGTTGTAAGGGATGTTTCCCGCAACATAAACAAGCACCAGCCCCCAGAGAGTATCCAGACCGCCGACACGAAGCAGGATTACATAAATCGCAATCATGCCGACAAACGAAGGAAAAATCTGCAAAATCAGCAGGCTCATCAGGAAAGATTTTTTGAACTGAAAATTGAAGCGGGAGAAGACATAGGCGGAAAGTGATGAAATCACCACTGTTGCCGCGCTCGTCTCCACGGAAATAATCAGAGTATTCAAAAACCAGCGGCCGTAATCAGTCTTTGTGAACAAATCGATGAAATGCTGAAAAGTAAAGCCGCCCTTAAAAGGCACTATGTTGAGGGAAGCGATTGAGTTTCCCGGAGCAAAGGCACCGCTGACGACATAAAGCAGGGGATAAATCACGAAAACCGAGACTATGAAAAAAATGAAGTAGATGAATGACTTATTGAACTGGTGCATATCGTGGTCTTTTATCATAGGGAACCTTCCTTATAAGCCTTTGTCTGCCTGAACTGCCAGATTGCAAAGGGAGCGAGAACAATGAAAATCATGACCGCGATGACAGAGGCATAGTTGTAGCGCATGAGGGTGACAGTGAGTTTGTAAATCCATGTGACAAGAATATCCGTACCGCCCGCCATCGTCGTTGTTGAATCCGCTACTGTGGGCGCACCGTTAGTGAGGAAGTAAATCGCGCCGAAATTGTTCACATTGTGGGCAAAACTCATGATAATCAGGGGCAAAGTCTGGTATAAAACCAGGGGAAGAGTGATTTTTGAGAAAATCTGCCGTCTGTTAGCCCCGTCAATTCTGGCGGCCTCGTTCATATCCTCACTGATTGCGGTCATCGTTCCCAGAGAAAGGAGCATGAAGTAGCCGAAGCCCGCCCAAAGATTTATTACGACACAGGTGAACTGAGCCATAAGTGGAGTGCCGAGCCAGGGAATGGGCTGACTTATAATCCCGATTTGCATGAGGGTTCTGTTTACGATTCCGAAAGAGCCGTTCAAAAGATTTTTCCAGACCAGCATTGAGACGACAGAGGGAACAGCATAAGGCAGGATGAAGATAAAGCGGAAGACTGGCGCGATATGAAAGTTGATTTCCTTGAGCCAGACCGCCACAATCAAACCGCCGAAATAACAGGTGAATGTGGCAAGCACAGCCCAGACCAGAGTCCAGACAGCCACGCGGATGAAACCGATTGACCATGTGTTCTGGCCTGCAAGAAGCTCTGCAAAGTTCTGAAAGCCAACCCAGTCCACGGTGTTGTTGGGTGGAATGTGGGAGGGATCAGAATAGTTCGTGAAGGCCACGGCCACGCTGAAAAGAAGGGGAACGACGACAAAGACCAGCACCATTACGAAAGCAGGGGCAAGTCCGAAAATCGGAAAGGATTTTCCCATGGCCGTATCGAACAGGTCCTTCTGGCTTTTAAAACGCCCTGTCCTGCAGTATTCAGTATAGCCATTTTTCGCGCTCTTTACGCTCAGAAAGTAAACAATAAGGAAAACGGCAATGACAGAAAGCACGAGAATGCCGTCAATCAGCATGAAAATCGAGTTATCCCGCATTTTAATCGGCAGTTCCGGATGGGGAGAGCCGAGAGTAACCAGACCGGTTATTTTATTTCCGATTGCAGGCAGGAAACAGATGAAAATAATCTCGCAGAGGGCAAAAAAAGCACCCTTCACATAATCTTTAAGATAGAGAAGATGGGCAATTCCCATAAAACAGGAGGCAGTCCGTGCGATTTTCTTCATATCTGACAAATCGTTTTTTAACTTCATAAAAACTCCTAATTCCTATTTCCTAACTCCCAATCATCAGTTGCCTGTCATTGCGGCGTTGCATGCGTCCAGTTCTTTCTTAACATCAGCACCGTCCCATATATTCTTTGATGCGTTGTTCATTGATTCCCAGAACATTGCCATCTCCGGAATTGTCGGCATGGGGAAAGCGTACTCCAGCTGCTTCAAAAAGCCTTCGGCATAAGGACTTTCCAGAGGAATGTTGATGCTTGGAATCGCTCCCGTAATCTCAAAACGCAATTTCTGCATCTCATCGCTCATAAGGAAAGCGGCGAATTCATTTGCCTCGGCAGGATGGTCTGTATATGCAGAGACGAACATGGCGCGGGTTCCGCTGAATGAAGAGGCAGGAGTGCTGTTTCCCGGCAAGGCTGGAAGAGATGTTACGCCGAAATCGATTCCGGCCTTTTCAAAAGAGACCACATTCCAAAGACCAGTTATGTGCATTGCGGCATTTCCGCTCTGGAAGGCTCCGTCAGCTGTGGCCGTATCCAGATCACTTGCCGGAACATCGAGAACAGAGCGCAAAGACTGGAAGAATTTCATGCCCTCCACTGATTTTGCAGAATTGATATTTGAATTTTTGCGGTCACTGCCATCCTCTCCGAAAAGACGGTTTCCCTCGCTGGTCGTGAAAATAATCGTGTAGTAGCCCTCACCCACATTCATTACGAAACCATGTTTTCCAGGATTTTTTGCATTGAAGTCTGTCGTCCATTTTGCCAGTTCTTCCCATGTTTTGGGAACTTCATTTTCTGAAATCAATTTTTTGTTATAAAAAAGGGCAGAAGTTTCTGCCGAAACCGGGTATCCGTACATTGAGCCGTCATAAGTGAGAGCCTTGACGCAGGAAGGAAGGGCACGGGCCTTTATCTGCTCAGCATTTGCCGTGGCAAGGACATGACCGCCAGTCACGAGGGAGCCCAGCCTGTCATGGGGAGCGGCAAAAATGTCTGCCCCTTTTCCAGCAGGTCCGTCAAGGGCAATCTGACCCGTGGAGTCCCCCAATTCCACATTCTGAAATTTTATTTTGATGTTCGGGTGACTGGCCTCAAAAATCTCACCCGCTTTTTTGATGAAGTCATCCGGTCCCTGAGTAGACTCCCAGACCGTGAGCGTAATCTGAGAATCAGAAGATTTTTTCTCCTTGCAGCCCATGAAAGCAAAAGCCGCGAAGGCAGCCGTCATTCCTAATTTCACGCATTTTTTCATAAGAAAGCTCCTTTTTTATTCAGTTGAGTCCCGCATCATAAACGAGCAGTCCACATAATTCACAGATTCACATTTTTCGCCCCGGGCAGCTTTTAGGGCAAGCTCCGAAGATTTTTCGCCTAGAGCAAAAGCATCGACTTTGAGGGCACTGACTGGCGGCGAATAACTTTCAAGCAGAACGCTGTCATGGAAAGAAGCGATTTTTACATCAGCTCCAACAGAAATATTTTTTTCCCTCAGTATTTCAAGCACCTGCAGGCAGACTACATCATCCGAGCAGAGAATAAGGCTCCAGCTTTTGAGGGAAATTTCATCGGCAAAATCATGCACATCAGTACAAACCGCATAGTGAAAATTCTTGGACTTAACGCTTTCCATTCCGCTCAGAAAACCGGAAAGACGATTATTGTTTGCCTCGACATCAAGAGAACCGCAGACAAAAAGCACCTGAGAGCCGTCAGAAAGGCGGTCAAGGCATTCAAGAGTAAAATCAGCGCAGTTTTCCTTCATCCGGGAGTCAACATGAATCACGCTCTCCCCTGCCCCCGAACCGATGACCACGAAAGGAATATTAGATTTTCTAAGTAATTTGACATTCTCATCGTCATGCTTTAGCTGGGTAAGAATCACCGAGTCGATTTTCTGGTTTTCCACCGCGCTCCGTAAAATTCCCGAATCATCGGGCTTTGTCATGCAGACAAGAACACTGTAACCGGACTCGCTCGCCCTGGTAACGATTCCTGAAAGGCACTCATGGAAAAACATCATCTGATAGGCCGTCGCCTCAAAGGGCATTACAGCCGCAAGATTGAGTGTTTTCTGTCCGGCAAGGGCCTTTGCCACGAGATTGGGGCGAAAGCCGTGTTCCTTTGCGAAAGCCTGTACTTTTTCTCTCGTAGCAAGACTTATGCGGCCGGAATCCGATAAAGCCCTGGAAACAGTGCTCTTTGAAAGCCCCAGCTCTGAAGCGATGTCATCCATTGTATAATTAGAATTGCGCAACCGATTGCTCATATCTTTATTGTGCAACCGATTGCGCATCTTGTCAAGGAAAACTTTTTCGTTTTTCCCTTTTATTACCGTAAATTACAGAATTTTCTGACTATTTTATCCGCGACACGCCGTTTCCTGTGGCACAGGCAAAGAATCCCGCAGAATAACCGACTTTTGCAGTATATTCTTTCTGCACATTCTCAATGAAAGCGTCAATTTTATCTTTTTGAACCAGAGCAATGGCACAGCCACCGAAGCCTGCTCCCGTCATGCGGGCTCCCAGACAGCCTGATTGCTTTTGGGAACTTTCGGCCAGCGTATCAAGCTCAAGACCAGTCACCTCATAATCTTCTTTTAAGGATTTGTGCGATTCATTTAACAGACGGCCAAGCTCCCCTAAATCACCTTTTTTCAGGGCATCCACAGCCTTTAAAACCCGGGCGTTTTCGTAAACACAATGCCTTGCCCTCTTCTGCAAGATTTCATCGCCTACAAAAGATTTTAGTTCTTCCCACTTTTCAGGGCTCAGCTCACAAAGAGCCTTTATCTCCACGCCCTTGTCCTGTAAGATTTTTAATGCCGCCTCACACTGACTTCTCCGCTCGTTGTATTTTGAATCAGAGAGTTTCCGCACTTTGTTGGTGTTCATGACGACAAAACGGTAGTCTCCTAAATCCAGGGGGGCATATTCATAGTCAAGAGTGGCACAGTCGAGCATTTCAGCGTAATTTTCCTTTCCTGTGGCTATTATGAACTGATCCATGATTCCGCAGTTCACATTCATAAAGTTGTGCTCGCTCATCTGCCCCAGTTTCGCAATCTCAACCCGGCTGACATTCAGGTCAAAAGTATCGCTGACTGCATAGGCAAAACCGCACTCCAGGGCAGAAGACGAGGAAATTCCGCCCCCTGCCGGCACATTGCTTACCATAAGAATCTCAAAACCCGAATCCAGCTTGTAGCCCTTATCTTTCAGCTGGCTCAAAATCCCGTTCAAGTAATTCGCATAGTCATTTTTTTTGTCGTAAGTAAAATTATCGTTGATGTCAAATTCAAAAGTTCCTGGAAAGCGCAGATCGTTATAGATGATTTTTGAGTCCGTCCTTTTCCGAATCGCCACATACAGGTAACGGTTGATTGCGGCGGGAAAAACCTTCCCCCCGTTATAGTCAATATGCTCACCGATTATGTTGATTCGGGCCGGTGAAGCATAGAGGCGCACATCATCTTCTTTTCCGCCATATAATTTCACAAAGGAGGGAATCAAATCCCGCACTTCGTATTCTTTTTCAGTCAAAGCCATTTTTCTTCCTTTTTTATCCACAGATTTACAAAGATTTACACAGATTTACAATTCTCAATTCTCAACTTTAAACTTAAAGATAGTCTTGTGCCAGTATCTTTCGCCCGGATGCAAAATGCAGCTTGGGAAAGAAGGCTGATTCACAGCATCCGGGAAGCGTTCGGTCTCAAAACAGATTCCGTCATGCCGCTTGTGAACGAGTCCGCCTTTTCCGACAATGCCTGCGAGAAAATTTCCTGAATAAACATGAACGCCCCTCTGATTCGTGAACATCTCCATGTGGATTCCGCTCTCCTCAGACCAGATTTCACCAAAGCGAATCAGTTTTGACTCATCAGCCTTTGTAACAAAGCAGTGATCATAACCAAAGGGGCTGTCTTTCTCTATAAGCTCCGCATTCGCATCATCAGCTTTCTCAGTGACAAGTTTCTCAATGTCCTGTCCAACTCTTTTTTCTCTGGTAAAGTCAAAGGAAGTTCCTCCAACCGGAAGGATATCCCCGGTCGGAAGAAGTTCACCATTCGCTCTAAGGAATTCAGGACAATCCAACTGCAAATGATGATTTAAAATCGTGCCGCTTCCATCGAGGTTAAAATATGCATGATTCGTGAGATTTATCGGAGTAGCTCCGTCACTTTCCGCATTATACTCTAAAACAAGCCCGTCATTTTTTGTCAGAGTGTAAGTCACAGTAATATCGAGATTTCCCGGCATTCCCTGCTCGCCGTCAGGACTTTTTCGACTGAATTTCACGCCTTCACCTTCTGAATCTGAAAATAATTCTCCATTCCAAATCATTTTTTCGTAACGACTATTTCCGCCATGAAGACAGTTTCCGCCATCATTTTTGTCAAGACTATATTCTTTCCCATCGAGAGTGAATTTTGCCCCGCTGATTCGGTTTGCAAAGCGGCCGACAATAGCATTATGCGAGCAGTTACCATTTTTCCATTCCGAAAGCCTGTCGTATCCCAAAAGAATATCAGTTTTTTTTCCGTTTTTATTCCTTACAAAGAGATTCGTAATCGTACAGCCGTAATTCATCACCGAAAATGAAATGTTTTCATTTGAAATTGTGTAAAGGATAATTCCTTCTTCCAGTTTTTTTGACTCTATCATAATTCCTCCATAAAACGCCAGAATGATTTTCTTCCCGTCTCGTCACACTTGAATACGCCGGCATGTTCGAGAACCTGAGAAAAGACATTTCCAACTTCTTCTTTTAGTATATTTTCTGTATTTTCTTCTGAAAGTAAAGAAAAATCGTATTTTTTGCAAAGTTTTCTGCACCAGTCAGCGTGTTTTGAAAGACTCTCATCAGCAGAAATATCCTTTCCCCCTCGCAAAGCCTCATTCAAGTCCGCAAGCTCTTTTTTTAATCTTCCGGGAAGAATAGCCAGCCCCATGACCTCAATCAAGCCGATGTTTTCTTTTTTGATGTGATGAAGCTCCCCGTGAGGATGATAGACTCCAAGAGGATGCTCTTTCGTCGTGATATTATTGCGCAAAACCAAATCCAGCTCAAAAAAATCCCCCCGTCGGCGGGCAATAGGATTCAAGGTATTATGCTTTTCTCCATCAGTCTCGGCAAAGATAAAGGCCTTTTCGTCCGTGTAAAGTCTCCACTTTTCCAGCACATGAGCGGCAAATTCTACAAGCCGGGAAGGATTCGCTGAAGAAACACGGATTACGCTCATCGGCCAGCGCACTACTCCCGCTTTCACATCCTCAAAGCCTCTGACAGAGAATTCTTTTTCAACAGGAGCGCGTGCCATGGGAAATTCATAGGCTCCCCCCTGAAAATGGTCGTGGCTGAGAATTGAGCCGCCCACAATCGGCAGGTCGGCGTTGCTTCCAATCGTGTAATGGGGGAACTGAGACACAAAGTCCAGAAGACGCCGGAAAGTCTTTTTTGAAATCAGCATGGGAGTATGCTCATAATTGAAGACAATACAATGCTCGTTATAGTAAACATAAGGAGAATATTGAAATCCCCAGCTTTCTCCGGCCAGAGTCAGCGGAATAATACGGTGATTTTCCCGCGCCGCATGATTCAGCCGACCTGCATAGCCGACATTTTCCTTGCACAAAAGGCACTTGGGATAGCCGACCTGCCTTGCCTGTTTTGCCGCCGCTATGGCTTTGGGGTCTTTTTCCGGCTTAGAGAGATTTATCGTAATATCCATGTCACCGTAAGGTGTTTTTGAAATCCATTTGACATCCTTACAGACCCGATAACGGCGGATATAGTCAGAATCCTGGGAAAGTTTGTAGAAATAGTCAGTCGCCTCTTTGGGGGATTTTTTATAAAGCTCACGGAAGCGGGCAATAACCTCACTGGGCTTTGAGATAAAAAGACTCATAAGACGGGTATCGAACAAATCCCTTGCCACAACTCCGTCATCAAGAGTCAGCTTGTGAGCCACCGCATAATCAAGAAGGTTTTTGAGAATATCCTCAAGCTCCGAAACCTTTACCTCAGGGATTTCACAAGCTTCCTCGTCGTTTTCAAAACCGTCAAGATGAAGAAGAAGCAGAAGCTGGTTCTTTACAAAAATAAGATCATCTTTTTCAATCAGGCCCGTCGCTAAAGCATAGCCTGCAAGCCTGTTAACTTCATGGAAAATGTTCATGATTTTATTGTGCAACCGATTGCGCAAAATGTCAATAAAAAACTCCAGCCGAATTGACTGGAGTTTTGAATTCTTCACAGATTATTTCTGCGCTTCGATTGCATCGATGTAAGAAAGGTTAAGACGACCCTGTTTGTCAACTTCGAGAAGTTTTACAGGAATCTGCTGACCTTCTTTGAGTACATCCGTTACCTTCTCTACGCGACCGCGGGAAAGTTTTGAGATGTGACAGAGACCTTCTTTACCAGGAAGGATTTCAACGAAAGCTCCGAATTCCATGATTCGCTTTACAGTTCCGTTGTAGATTGTACCGACCTCAGGATCTTCACAGATGCCTTTGACAGCAATCTTTGCCTCTTCGGCAGATTTTCCGGTTTTTCCGTAAATCTGAACAGTTCCGTCGTCCTCGGTGTTAATTGTAACGCCGTACTGGGCGCAGAGAGCCTTGATGTTCTTTCCGCCAGGACCGATGAGGGCTCCAATCTTATCCGGAGCAATCTTCATCGTGAGGATTTTCGGAGCGAACGGGCTGATTGGCTGAGGCTTATCGATGCACTTCTCCATGATTGAAAGGATGTGCAGACGGCCTTCTTTTGCCTGAGCAAGAGCCTTTTTCATGATTTCAGTGGTAACACCGGCAATCTTGATGTCCATCTGGAAACCAGTGATACCGTCCTTTGTACCTGCAACCTTGAAGTCCATGTCGCCCAAGTGATCTTCCTCACCCAAAATGTCAGAAAGAATCTCGTAGCGGCCGTAAGGATTGTCACCCTCAGGTTCAGTAATGAGACCCATTGCGATACC
>JAFUHS010000096.1 GCA_017468745.1 Treponema sp.
ATAAACCAGAGTCCAGTGAGTGCGGCTGTTTCGCTCGGCTTTTTTACTGGCCTGCATGGCGGCGTCTCCCTCACTCATCCGCATGAGCATGGTGTCCTTGTCAATGAGTTTTTCGCCTTTCAGGTAAGCACGGAGCTGTTCATGCCCCAGTAAATCCCCGTAGCGGCGCAAGGGGGAAGTAACCTGTGAGTACATGCCCACCCCCAGCCCAGCGTGACTTGCAGGAGTGACATTCACATTTCGCTTACGCATACACTTGCGCAGGCGGAACTGGCCGGCCAGGCCTTCAGGAATTTCCTTAGGAATTTCAGGCAAATCCTGCGAAATGAATGGGAAAGGAAGATTGTTTTTAAAGGCGAATTTCGCAGCTCCCTCACCTGCCAGTACCATGGCTTCCCGCACCACTTCACCGCTTTCACAATGAGCGACAGGCTCAAAGCTCACTTCTTTTGTCTCAGGATTTACAGAAATATGCACTTCCGGGATAGAAATGTTCACAGCCCCAGCCTTGTTCCTTCTCTCAGCGTTACGACGGGCAATATCAAAAAGAGGCTTTAGCTCAGGGCTGTCTTTAAGTTCATCAGCCTTTTCGTAAGTGAGGCGCTTTACATCGACAATCGTGCGCAAAACCTCGCAGTCTTCCACATCACCGTTTTCGCCCAGTTTGATTTTAAATGACAGGGCACGGCTTTCTTCCCTTAATCCCAGCGCATAGTCTTCAAGGCAATCCTCACTCAACATGCGGGCAGCCCCTTCAGGAAGATAAAGGGTCGCTCCCCTGCCCCGTGCCACCTTGTCGATTTCAGAATCTGGTGTGACAAAAGATGCAGGGTCAGCTATATGAACCCACAAAAATTCACCATCAAAGGCAATGGCATCGTCAGGATCAGTTGACCACTGGCTGTCAATCGCGTAAGACACGCCCGGAACCCGTAGCCGCTCTTCTTCGGGCGGAGTTCCCAGGGAAACTGTGGCACTTTTTGCGCTCAAGCCAAGACGAACAGGATATGGGTTTCGGGTAATATCCCAGATTTTTGTGTCAAGAAGAAGTTTGTGAGCCTTTTCAGGAGTTTCCTTAAAGCCTGCTTCCTTCATGGTCTTGCTTTTGTCAGTAGTTCCAAGGGCAAGAGCCTCGACATCACCCATATATTTTGAGTCTTCGGGGAGAAGATTTTTTGCTTTAAGCCGTTCGATAAAAGCCGCACGGATTTCTTCTGCGTGCTCCTTTTCATAGGCCTTGTTTTTCAGCTCATCGATTTTTTCTGCCGAACGAGGAATAAAGAAAATCTGCCCGTCACGAAGGATTTCTTCAAATTCAAAAGAGGATTTAAGGGCAGAATAAAGCCCCCATGATTCATTTGCCTTTAACTCACCACGAAGCAATTCTGCCATGTCCTTAAAGCCTTGCTCTGCTTTGGCAGTCTCGTCGTCGCTTAATAAAAGCTCGTGGATTTCGGCAATCTGAGCCTTTACCTCGGAATTCTCAGCCAGAGCCGATTCAGCGAAATCAAGCAGGGCATCAACAGAAGAAGCCTCGCTCTCGCACAGGACAATCACATCCTTTTCACGAACTTTCTGGCTGGCATAGACAGCTTTTTTTCCTGAGGCCGTGGCACGGCTTACGCACCAGTTCACGAGAAATTTATCTCCATCCCGCTCCCCCACAAGGGCAGGAAGATTTTTATAGATTACGACAGAATTTTTCTTCATAGGAAGATTTTAGCAGAAAAGAGGGAGTGAGTACACAGAGGAAACAACAGTATTATAGATATGCGGATTGCCGTAAACAGAAGAATTCCTTAGAATATCTGAATATGAATATTACGACTTTTCTTATTGTCTGTCCTCTGCTCTTTCTCGCTGGCTTCGTTGATTCCATAGCAGGAGGCGGAGGGCTTGTTTCTCTGCCTGCCTACCTTTTTGCAGGTCTCCCTGTCCATACAGCAATCGCTACGAATAAATTTTCCTCTACTTTTGGAACAGCCGTTGCAACCATACGATTCATAAAGGAAAAACTTGTTTTTATTCCTCTCGCCATACCTTCCGTCGCATTTGGCTTCCTTGGCTCCTTCATCGGAGCCCGTCTTTCCCTGCTGATTTCAGAGCAAATACTTACATATCTGCTTCTGCTCGTACTTCCAATTGCGGCTTTCTGTGTATTGAATAAAAGGCTTTTTAAAAGTAATTCCGGCGAAGAATTTTCTATCACGAGGCGGACATTCATTATAGTTTTGATTTCAGCCTTTATTATCGGAGCGTACGATGGTCTTTATGGACCTGGAACAGGAACTTTTTTGATTATTGCTTTTACGGTGGCTGGTCATATGCCCATTGCCCGGGCAAACGCACACACTAAGGTAATCAACCTCTCCACCAATATAGCGGCTCTAGTCGTATTTTTACTACACGGACAGGTTCTGATTCCATTAGGAATTGCAGCGGCTCTGAGCAATATGCTTGGTAACTACATAGGCTCAGGCCTGGTGATGACGAAGGGGGCTGTAATTGTAAAGCCCGTCATCGTCATCGTTCTTGCTTTGCTGCTTGTAAAAATTATTGTTGGTTTTTAAGAGTCTGTTTTGCTTCCCGCTTTTTAAGAAGATTCGAAACAATAACGGTGCAGGAAGCATCGCCAGTAATGTTAAGGGAGGTACGCCCCATATCAAAAATACGGTCGACCCCTGCGACAAGAGCTATGCCGTCTACAGGAAGCCCTACCGAAGTTAATACCATAGCAAGCATGAGCATACCAGCACCAGAAACACCTGCAGTACCTATCGAAGCAAGCGTTGCCGTCAGAACAATGGAAGCCATCTGGGCAAAAGTTAAGTCAATGCCATAACAAGCCGCGATAAAAATTGCACAGACTCCCTGATAAATTGCCGTTCCGTCCATATTTATTGTTGCACCCAAGGGAAGAACAAAGGAAGATACATCCTTTGAAACTCCAAGCTTTCTCGTACACTCCATGTTAAGAGGCAATGTTCCCACTGACGAAGCGCTTGAGAAGGCAAAAGTAATTGCCGGTGCCATTTCCTTAAAGAAACGAATCGGAGAGACACCTCCCAGCGTAGACACAGTAAGTGAATACACGATAACTGCATGAAGGAT
The DNA here is from genome assembly GCA_017468745.1 of Treponema sp. Classification (GTDB taxonomy): domain Bacteria; phylum Spirochaetota; class Spirochaetia; order Treponematales; family Treponemataceae; genus Treponema_D. The sequence goes on from JAFUHS010000096.1 coordinate 3,112, forward strand.
GTAGCAAATGTAAGCGCACAACAAGACCTTAGCCAGAGAGCCGATAACGGCAGTTCCGTTTGTCGCAATGACAGGAGCCAAGAGACAGAACACGCCGACAGGAGAAAGTTTAAGAATCATTTCCATACATTTCATGAAAATGTCATTCCAGCGGTTTATCGTGCCAATTGCCGCTTCCGCTTTCTCGCCAAGCAAGATGACTGCAAAGCCTATAAGAACAGCCATGACAATCACCTGAAGCATATTCGCACTGCTAATTGGGACAAGGAAGTTTGAGGGGAAAATGTTTACCAGCACATCAAGAGCGGAAACAGACTGTGGCGGGGTATAGGTAAGGCTTGCCGTAGAAAGAGCCGGAAAAAAACCTTTAAAAAGCGAGGCGACTGCAAGGCCAATGGAAACGGCAGCTGCTGTGGTACAGAAATAGTAGACCAAAGTTGTACCGCCTATGGCTCCAAGTTTCTTTAAATCCCTCAGAGAGACGATACCTGCCATAATCGAGAAGAGTACAAGCGGCCCTACGATGAATTTGACAAGATTTAAGAAAATCGTCCCGAAAGGCTTGATGTAGGTATTAGCTACATCAGGAATTTTTTGCATAAGCAAACCAGCAATCAAAGCCAGCGCCAGAGCTATAAAAATCTGTGCTGCCAATGAGACCGTTTTTTTGTTAGTTGTCTTAATTCTATTCATAATAGTCCATAATAAATATTATAACATGCTTTTATTCTAAGCACAATTTTTTTTACTAAAGAATCAATCTTCATATCAAAAGCCCGCAGAAGAGAAAAAAACGACAACTGACTGATAAAACGACCGCCGCTAAAACAATATTGATAAAATTCAGAAAAGGCTCATATACATCGCAAAGTTATGGCGTTTTTTTTTCGGCTTCCAAGTATTCCGTAAAAGTTCAAACTTGTGAATTTAATCTGCCCAAATGATCTGTCAAAAAAAATCCCCGCAAGGATGAAGTGCACCCCTAAAGTTGGACAAATAAAGTTCAATTTTAGGAGGTGCATTTTTTATGTCCAAATACTCAGAAGAACTTAAAATTAAAATTGTTCTAGATCATAAGAGCAAAGGTTTCGGAGCCAGAGTTCTTTCTCATATTTATGGTCCAGACCGTAAATGCATAGAGCAATGGATAGCCCAGTACGAATTAAATGGAAAATTTACTGAACCAACTAGACATTTTAGCGGAGAATTTAAGCTAAAAGTGTTAAACTATCAGCAAGAGCATAATCTTTCGGATCAATCTACGGCATTGATTTTTGGAATAACAGATAAGTCGACAGTCAGTGCATGGCGAAAGAAATATATTACCGGTG
>JAFUHS010000097.1 GCA_017468745.1 Treponema sp.
AGAGATTTTTTCGTAATACGAAGTTTTATACCACAAACATGTTCTTTTTTACACGATGTATTTGAGGTGTGAAACTCTGTATGTCAAAAATTCCTCTGTGTTCTCTGTGCCCTCTGTGAGAAATTTAAATCAAGGAGAAAATTATGGCTGAAACACGAACGCTTAAAAGCTATGCTTCAATGTCCGAAATCATCAAGACCATTATCGTTGTTCTTTGTACGCTTGTCGTAGCCGGAAGCGGTTTTAATCTTCTTAAGGCGAATGTTCTCCCTCAGGTTCCCACGACTTTTGTCGCGATTATCTGGGGGGTGGCATCTGTAATCATGATTTTTTATTCACTGAATCTGATTGCCCAGCTCTTCCCCACGAAGGTTTACAATAAGATTGTTCCCTATATTTTTATCGGACCGGCTGTTCTTATCATGGGCTGGTACTTGTTTCTTCCCACTTTGCGTTCGCTTTTTCTCAGTTTCATGGATAGGACTGCGACCAGTTTTGTCTGGTTTGATAATTACAAGTTTCTTTTTTCAGACCGGTCTATGCTGGTTTCAATCAGAAACACCTTGATTTGGCTTGTATGCGGTACGGGATTCAGCGTTTTAATCGGTCTCCTTGTCGCGATTCTTGCTGAGAGAAGCTACATCGAAAGAGGGGCAAAGACTTTTGTTTTCCTGCCCATGTCGATTTCCCTCGTCGGTGCGGGCGTAATCTTCAAATTTATGTATTCGGCCAAATTCGGTGGGGCAGAGCAGATAGGTCTTTTAAATGCAATCGTCACTTCATTTGGATTTGAGCCGCAGAACTGGCTGGGAAAGGCTCCCTGGAACAATCTTTTCTTGATTGCGATTTTTGTCTGGCTGCAGACCGGATTTGCCATGGTGGTTCTTTCGGCGGCATTGAAGGCTGTTCCTGAAGAAACCCTTGAGGCTGCCAGAATTGACGGTGCGAGTGAATTCACCACGCTGGTAAAAATTGTCATTCCTAATATAAAGGCTTCGATTATCAGTGTTTCAACTACGATTTTGCTTGCTGCCTTGAAGTGTTTCGATATTGTCTATTCTATGACAAACGGAATGTTCGGAACTGAGGTTCTTGCCAGCCAGCAGTACAAGCAGATGTTCACATTCCAGAACTACGGCCGTGGTTCGGCAATAGCTATTTTGATTTTGATTGGAGTAAGTCCTGTCATCTATTATAACCTCAAAGAATTTCGCAACAAGGAGGCTTTTAAATGAAAGCTAAGTCACTTGAAAAAAAGAAAAAAGGCCCCTGGACGCTCATTATTACTATCATACTTATCCTTTTCTGCATTTTGTGGACGCTTCCGACTGTTGGAATTCTCGTAACTTCATTCCGCACGGCTGATGCGGCTTCTTCTACCGGCTGGTGGACGGCTTTGTCAGACTGGAAACATTTTACTTTGGATAACTACAATCAGGTGCTTTTTGGACAGAGATTCAGCGTAGGAAATGCTTCTGGAACGGCGACCGTGCGAGGGGCAACCATGATGAGTGCCTTCCTCTCTTCAATCGCGGTTACTCTTCCTTCTGTAATTATCCCGATTTTGATTGCGGCCGCTGCGGCTTACGGATTTGCCTGGCTGGATTTTAAGGGAAGAAATGTGCTTTTCGCGACTATTATCGCCCTTCTTGTCGTTCCCTTGCAGATTTCTTTGATTCCGATTCTCCGCGACTACAACAAAATCGGCTTGAACGGCTCTTACCTTGGAATTTGGTTGGCTCACACGGGCTTCGGTTTGCCTCTGGCGACTTACATGATGTACAACTACATTTCAAGCCTTCCCCGCTCGATTTTGGAATCGGCCTTTATCGACGGTTCAAGCCATTTCATGACTTTCGTGCGCCTGATTCTGCCACTTTCGGCTCCGGCAATAGCTTCTTTCGCAATCTTCCAGTTCATCTGGGTCTGGAACGACATGCTGGTTTCTTTGGTCTTCCTTTCGGGAGCGGGTCAGAAATTACAGGTCGTCACGGTACGCTTGATGAACATGGCCGGAACGCGAGGAACTGACTGGCACTTGCTCACGGCGGGTGCTTTCGTCTCGATGATTCTCCCGCTGGCTGTCTTCTTAGGCTTGCAGAAATTCTTCGTTAGGGGGCTGCTTGCAGGTTCTGTTAAGGGCTAAGAAATATTGTCACACGGATATGTTTGCTTGGGTGGTTGTGCTAACGCTACGCGTCTAACGACGCTATGGGGTACTTGCATTTTTCATGACAAGTGAGGACGTTAGTTCGAACAGCGTTAGCGACTTTTCCGTGTGATATTTTTATAGGAAAAAACTATGTATCAGAAGCAGCTTGAAGAAAATATGATGGAATTGACAGCTCGGCTTTATCCGCTGTACGGTCATCGCTGGGATTTTTATCAGATTTTGTCTCGTCTTGAAGGAATTATGAAAAAGGCTTCGGCCCAGCGGCAGAAAGGTTATCTTTTTGACGCTGATCAGGAAGCTCTTTCTTGTGTATCCGCTTCTAGCCGCGAGTTTTCGCAAGAAAACTCGTCAGGCAAAGGTGCGTCAGCAGCTTTGCCCTGGTATTTGAGCGAAAAGACCGTGGGAATGATGCTTTATGTGGATTTGTTCGCGGGCAATCTGCGCGGTCTTATCGGAAAAATTCCCTATCTCAAAGACTTGGGCGTGAATTATGTCCACCTGATGCCGCTTTTTGACTGCCCTAAAGGCGAGAATGACGGCGGCTATGCCATTTCTTCTTACAGAAAAGTCCAGAGCCGGCTTGGCACAATCGAGGACTTGCGGGAGGTTGCTTCTGAATTCCACAAAAACGGAATCCGCCTTGTCCTCGATTTCGTCTTCAATCATACCAGCGATGAGCATGAGTGGGCGAAAAAAGCCAGAAAAGGCGACCAAAAATTCAAGAACTTCTATTACATTTATAAAGATAAGAGCGAGGTTGACAGCTGGAACGCCACATTGCGTGAGATTTTCCCAACTGTCCGCCGAGGCTCTTTCACCTATCTTCCTGAAAACGACGAATGGGTCTGGACGACTTTCAATTCCTTCCAGTGGGATTTGAATTACTCAAACCCGGAAGTTTTTCTTGCCATGTGTGAAGAAATGCTTTTTATCGCGAACCTTGGAGTGGACGTGCTTCGCCTTGATGCCCTTGCCTTTGTGTGGAAGGAAAAGGGCACAGTCTGCGAAAGCCTGCCCAAAGCTCACAGTCTGATTCAGGCCTTTCAGTTCGTGGCGAAAATTGCCGCTCCCTCACTGCAATTCAAGAGCGAGGCAATCGTTCACCCGGACGAGGTGATTAAGTACATAAATGGCGATGAATGTCACTTGAGCTACAATCCCCTGCAGATGGCGCTTTTCTGGTCAACGGTGGCCACCCGGGACACACGGCTTCTTTC
>JAFUHS010000098.1 GCA_017468745.1 Treponema sp.
GGCTTAACCACCATGACTTTTGCGTGGCGGATAACCTTGTCTTTGAGTTTGTATCCTTTAAGATAGACTGCGGCAAGCTCTTCTTTTTTGACCTTGCCTTCCTGCATTCCGATTGCCTCATGCAAGTCAGGATCGAAAGCATCGCCCTCTTTGCCAAAAGCCACCAGATTGTATTTGTTTTCAAGCATAGAAACCAATGATTTATTAATCATCTTGATTCCGTCAGCGATTGATTTTGCATCCTTGGCGTCTTTTGCGGCATCAAGGGTGCGGTCAAAGTTATCCAGAGAATCAAGCAAGTCTTTTAAAAGATTTGCGTTTCCGTAATCGAATGCGTCCTGCTTTTCCTGCATCATGCGCTTTCGGTAGTTGTCGAAATCGGCAGCACGGCGCAAAAGCTGGTCTTTAAGGTCGGCATTTTCCTTTTCAAGTTCAGCGATTCGCTCTTCCGGAGTTTTTTCTTTTGACTCCCCGGCTTTTTCAGCATCTTTTGATTCTGCAGAATCGGCTTTCTCAGAGGATTTTGCCTCACCTGAATCAGCAGCCTCTGCCTGAGACTCAGAATCCTGTGCGGTTTCTTTCTGCTCAGACTCGTTCACTGTTTCTTTTTCTTCGTTTTCTTCATGCTTGTCTTTTTTGTCTTTCATGCATATAGTCCTAAACTTGAGAACCGCCGGATAACCAACGAATTCTTTTTTCTTTACTATAAAGATATTAAAATCTATCAAAAATCGTCAATAAAAAAAAGAGAAAATCACGGGATTTTTTTAGGATTTCTAGCAATAGTGATAATCCGGGCCTTCCTCGCCCATAAAGACTTTGACACTGCTGTTTTCGATGAAAGAATTGTCAAAAAAGGCCTGAATATCCATGGCTGCCCCGGAAAGAAGCTCGTCGGGATTATAAGAAAGCTCCAGCTCGCACTCCTCACCTTCGCCAAAACAGCGGGAAAGAGCACCGTTAAGACGCACCACATTGCTCACGACTTCAAATAGCTGTGGTTTATTTTTTTCTTCATATTTAAATTTAAGGAAAGAAAGCTGCATTCTTTCGATTTCGGCATGACCTGCCTTTTCTGCCTTCCAGGGGCTTTCAAGGGAACAGTTGTTGATTTTCTGCCATTCCGCAAAATCTTGGAAAAATTTAGACGCACTCATTTTTAGAGGAGCAAGAACCGCCAGAAACCAAGTGACAGCCCGGCCGTAAGTGTAGAATGTTGAAAGGGCAAAAGCCGTGTCCCGGCAATTTTTTATGTCCTGAGTGGAAAAAGTCGCGCTGGGCTTGGGCATTTTTATAGAAGAAAGTTTCCCATCTTGCGGGGAAAGGCCGCCTGCTTCCAGTTGGGGAAAATCGATGTGATTGGGGTAAAGAGAAAGAGCGAAGTCCAGCCTGTCACGGAAAGACTTAACGCTGTCGCCCGCATCACAGGCAAAATTCATGTCAAAGCCAAAGACAAGCCCCAGAGTATTGAGCATATCCGCCCGGCGGGAGAAGAATTTTTTGTCAAAAAGATAAGAGCCACCCTTGCTGAGCCCCGAAAAAGGAATTTCAAGCGTACAATAAAGCTCGGCACAGGCCTTGCACACGTCCATATCAAGAACCGAAGCCGAGACCGGAAGCGTAAGGAAAACATCCCCTGCCTTCTCCCGGAAAACTTGCAGAAAGTGAAGGAGCTTGCCCTTGTGGCCGAGAATGGCTTCATCCTGCAGGGTGAATTCAGTGATTCCACGCTGTTTAAAAGAAGAAAGAGAAGATTCCAGATTTGATGAATTGAATTTGAAAGAATCTGCCATAAAAAGTACTAGTATCGAATTGAAATATTTACAGAAATATAGTACAATACCCTTATCGAGAACATCATGGCATAGGGTGGCAGTCTCCTAATCTTAATGAACGGGAGACTCGTGCAGATATGACAAATTACGAGAAAGCAATGCTCATCATTGCGATTTTAGATTTGCTTATAAACGCACTCGCTCTCTTCAAGTTTATCTTGTAGGGCAAAAATAAAGCCTACCCAGTGCGCTAACTCCGAGTAGGCTTTTAGAACTAGCTTAAAGGAGACCGCCACACCACTGCGGTGTTCCTTCCGCTCTTAATATATCCGATAATTTTCCTATCGTCAAGAAAATTACAGCAGATGGATTCCGTGTTTTTCGCAGTCGGCTCTCATTTCCTCCGGCCAGATTGAAACCTGTATTTCGCCGATGTGGGCTTTACGCAGGAAGAACATGCAGAGCCGGCTCTGACCGATGCCGCCGCCCATGGTGAGGGAAAGCTCGCCCTTCAAGAGCTTTTTGTGAAATTCGAGATTTGCGCGCTCAGGGCAACCACGCTCTTCAAGCTGGAGTTTGAGTGATTCAGGTGAAACCCGGATACCCATTGAAGAAAGCTCAAAGGACTGCTTTAAGACCGGGTTCCAGACAAGCAAATCGCCGTTCAGGCCCTTGTGTCCGTCTACGCTTTCAGTAATCCAGTCGTCGTAGTCGGGGGCGCGACCGTCGTGGATGCTGCCGTCAGGCAATTTTCCGCCGATGCCAATCAAAAAGACAGCCCCGTACTCCTCACAGATTTTGTTTTCCCGCTCTTTTGGAGTCAAATCGGGGAAGCGGCGCTGTAAGTCATCAGCAAAAACAAACTGGATATTCTCCGGCAGAATCGGCTTGATGTTCTCGTAGCGGTCGTAAATGTAGAATTCAGTGCGCTTGAGACAGGCGTAAATCTTCCGAACCGCTGACTTTAAATATTCGATGTTGCGGTCGGCTTTATTGATGCACTCGCACCAGTCCCACTGATCGACATTAAGGGAGTGAA
>JAFUHS010000099.1 GCA_017468745.1 Treponema sp.
AATTTCTGGCTGGGGGTAAGGCCTGAGTGCAAGACAGCGGCTGTGTTCCCGAATCTGGAAACCACGGCCTGAATCACCTGCTTTGTAAGGCCGATTTCCGGGACAAGGTAAATCACTCCCTTTCCGAGTGTCAAAAGCCGCTCGCAAACCTGCATAAAAACCTCAGTCTTGCCGGTTCCGGTCGCCCCGTAAAGATAGTGAAGATTAGAATCACTCCTAATTCCTAATTCCTCACTCCTAATTCCTAAAATCTCTTCCACCGCTTTTTTCTGCTCGTCGCTTAAAGTCCGCGCCTTGGTCTCAGGGCTTTCTTCAAGGAAGGAAAAGCCCCCCGCGTCACTTTCCCGCTTTCCGCTAGGCAGCATGGCGCTGATTGCCTCGCCCGCTGAGCAAAGGTAGTAGCGGGAAACCCATTTGGCAAGCTCTATGATTTCTTCGTTAAAAAGAGGCTCTTCGTCCAAAATGCGGAGAATGGGGCGGATTTTGCTTTCCTCAACCGGGCAATCGGCGGGCAGGGAATCGCTTTCGCCAACGACAAAGCCTGTCATGCGCCTGTTTCCGAATTTCAAGTCCGCGCGGAAACCTGTCCTGCTTTTATTCTCAGGATTTTCGCAGTCAAGGTAAGTGAAGGCCTGATTGAGAGGAATGTTCAATACGACTTGAAGGAATTTTTTCATTTATCATATTCCGCATCAATTCCCAAAAGCAGGCTGCGGAAAACCTTCAAATCTTCCCAGGCCGGGCGTTTATTCTCCGGGGCGCGTAAAAGCGCGCTTGGATGCCAGGTGGTCACCACAGGAATTCCCTTGTAGTCGAGGATTTTTCCATGCAACTTCATTACGCCATCTTCGCCGTGAAAAAGATTCTTTACGGCAACACTTCCCGCGCACAAAATCGCCTTTGGCTTTAGGACAGCAATCTGGGCGTCAAGGAAGGGGCGGCAGGCATCAGCTTCTTCGGGAAAAGGATTTCGGTTCATAGGAGGCCGGCATTTTACGATATTTGCTATGTAGCAGTTTTTGTCCCGGTAAAGACCGATTGCCGCAAGCATTTTGTCCAAAAGCTGACCGGCAGGTCCCACAAAAGGTAAGCCCTGCTTATCCTCTTCCTCTCCCGGTCCTTCTCCAATCACAAGCGCAAGAGGCTTTTCAACGCCCATTCCCGGAACCACATTAAGCCGCCCCGCACAAAGACCGCACCGCTTGCATTCGGCGATTTTTTTATTGATGTTAGAGATTGTCGAGTCAGAAGAAGAATCACTTTGAGAAGAAGAATCGGCATGAAAAGAGCCTTCCGCCGCAGAAGTCCCCTCCATTGCAGAAAGAGCCCCATCAGAATTGCTCATTGCCAATTGCCCGCTGTTAATTACAGCATCGTCCTGAAATTCCGGCATTTTTCCCGCAAAATCAGGAGAGGCATAACCACACAGGCTGTCAGCGGCGGTCTTGAGAAGCTTATAGATTTTATCTTTATCGTCTTTTGTCATACATGCCTCCTCTCGCCCTCAAAACTCACATCATACAAAAACAATCCTGTGGGAGGAGCCGTAGGACCTGCCCGGCTCCGGTCTTTTGAATCCAGCACTTCCTTAAAATAGGCGGCGTCCTTTCCGCTTTTCTCAAAGAAAATCAGGCTTCCTGTAAGGCTTCTGACCATCTTCCACAAAAACGCATTGGCGCAAATCTCAAAGACAATCACATCACTGTCGTTTTCATCACGGAAAAAGCTAGCCTTCTCGATGTAACGACAAGTGGAAAGGCTTTGGTCTCCAGCGGCGGCAAAGGTGGCGCAGTCAAGCTCTCCCTGCAGGCAGGCTGCCATTTCGTTCAACACTTGAAGATTTGGCTCATGGTGAATCGGCCAGACATAGCGCATTTGGGAAGCGAAGGGATTTTTAGTATGGATAAAATATCGGTAAGTCCGGCTTGTGGCAGAAAACCTTGAAGAAAAGCCCTCCCCAACTTCTTTTGAATCAAGGATGCGGATATCCGGCGGCAAAAAAGCATTAATCGCGGGAACATAATTGGCGGCGGGAATTGAGTCAATGGGAGAAAAAAAATTCGCCGCCTGTCTGAAGGCATGAACCCCGGAATCTGTGCGGCCGCTCCCGGTGAGGGCAATGTGAGTCTTGTGGATTTTCTCCAAGGCTGATTCTATTTCGCCCTGCACAGTACGCACAGGCTTTCCGTCATCACTTTTGTCCTGCCGCTGCCAGCCGCAAAAATCAGTACCGTCATAAGAAACGGTAAGAAGAATATTCCTCACGACCTGCCCCGCCTACTCTTCATCTTCGTCGTCATCTTCATCATCACCGAAATCAATGGTGTTGGCTTCTTTTATGAGCGCAGAAATCTTATCATAGAGATTACGGGCATTTTCCAAAAGCGGGCCTGGTTTTGCCTTTGAGGATTTACCCAAACCAAAGCCACGGGCAATAGCCCTTTTAGCAGCATCGAGTTTTTTGTAACGCAAAGGCATGTCTGAGGTCTGACCGTATTTGTATTCAAGAAGACCTATGAGATAAATCATTCCGTCATAACCATAGTTTTTGTCTATGTCAGGCCCAAAATTGGTGATTGGTGAGAAACTTTCAATGCGGCTTGTTTCATTTATCAAGGTTTGCTCATAGAAAAAAGTCGCCTTCTGATAAAACATCTTTGCAACATAATCATAATTATAACCCGGAAGTTCCTCGTTCAAGTGACCGCAAATCCATGCCAGCCTCAGTGAAGTCATAGCCCGCTTGAAAGTGGGAGCATAGGCCAAATCGACTTTTTCATAAGAAAGGAGAGCCAGATAATACATAGCTGCTCCGTCAAGGAGATTACGCTCACGGGTCAAATCATAATGAGGAAAAACAGCAGAAACCTTGCGCTTTCGGTTTTCATCATCATCCCGAAGGGCTTCGATTGAGGCATTGTCCTTAATATCCTCAAAATCCTTCCAATAGAAAGCCGCATGACAGCGAGGACAGGCACCCACGGCATAAATCAGCGGATAAATTTGACCGTATTTTTCAGAAGGAATGTAATTTCGGTGAAGCTCGTCTGTAAGCTCCCCGGCATTCATTCTCCCGCTGCCGGTAAGCATTTCCTCTTTTTCAAACTCACGCTGACAAATAGGGCAACGACATTTAGTTTTTGACCAGTAAGAAAGCTTCGGCTTTTTGTCCGGGTCTGCGTCTTTTTTTGCAGTCTTTCTATACACTTTTCTCCTCCCTGTTTTTTTCTATTACGACAAATGATACAGCAAAATCCTTCTCATGGGAAATAGATATGTGAGTCTTTGTCTCACAATTAAAAATCTTTCTTATAATATCGGCGGTTTTATCTCCGAAAAAGAATTCTGGTTTTCCATTTTTATTCTTGATGATTCCAAAATCTGCAAGCTCTAGTCCTACAAAGCCAGTTCCCAAGGCTTTTGAAAAAGCTTCCTTTGCAGAAAACCTGGCGGCATAATGCTCGCATAGAAATTGCATTTTTTTATCAATCTGACTTTCATCTACTTCAATTATCTCACAGGGATTGAAAAAACGGTGAATAAGTTCGTGATTTCGAACCCATTTTTCAAAACGAGTGACTTTAGCTATATCAGTTCCAATACCGCAAATCATATCAGTATTTTCTCTCGCCTGAAGAATTTTCTGACTCTCCAGACTCGGTCTTGCCCTCAGACAAGGATTCGTTTTCGCCAGCCTTACCATCGCTTTGTTTTTCCGTAAAGGAAATGGGAATGCTTTTTGTGTAACCGTCAATCAGGGTAAATCTTTTTGGCACTGAATAAGACAGATTTACGTAAAAAGTTCCAGAGCTGGTCACGTGGGAAACATCAGCCGTAACAAAGGAATCACCGGGTTTGAAACTTTCCAAAGAAGGCAGTGCTCCTTCAAGAGTCACCGTAACATCTTTTGTCATGGCACGGATTTCCAATGAAGGCGAAAGATTCATAATTTTAACTGGAAGTCTGGTATACTGCTTCGTGCCTGTAAGCTCCTCAATCTCTACAGTGACACTCACCTCCGTGTCCTCAGTCTTTATAAAAAGTCCTTTTTTCTCAACCTTTGTTTTTGAGGTGAAACTACGCTTTGCCCCGGATGCAGTGACGTTAAGAGTTTTCAGGGATTTTATATTGTCCACCATTGTTTTAGGCCCTGTAATTGCAATCTGCTCTGGAACAGTTTTTATGCTCTTTATTCCGTAGCCATAGCCTGGCTTTCCGCTCACTAAAGGCTCAATGTCAACGTAGGAAGTGATTTCTTCTTCGACCCTCAGATGAACGATTTCAGGCGTGACTTTTATCTCAAGAGGATTCAAAACACTGGC
>JAFUHS010000100.1 GCA_017468745.1 Treponema sp.
AATCATATCGCTTTATATACGACGAGATTGAGATGCGAGATTCCCCATTCATGACTTCCTCTGTGCACTCCTAAGCTCTGTGAGGAATCAGCATTTTTATTCCACGTTTTTGCTTTGCTCGCGGATGTTTTCCAGAGCGTCTTTGGCGTTTACCACCATGGCTCCCACTTCCGTAAACTGGTTCTTGCTTCCGATTGTGTTGATTTCCCTGTTCGCTTCCTGACAGATGAAGTCAATTCGCTTACCCGGGACCGGATTATCGCTGAATTCCTTGCGGAGAGCCGCCAGATGGCTGTGAAGGCGGATGATTTCCTCATTGATAGTGTACTTTACCATCATGGCCGCCACTTCCGTCATTATGCGGTTTTCGTCCACATTATCACCCAAAAGCTCCTTGAATCTCGTTGTAATCTGCTCGCGGAACTTCTCTTCCATTTTGGGCTGCCACTCCTTAAAGAAAGCGGCGCAGGAATCAAGGACATCAAGCTTTGAAAGCATGTCTTTTTTTAGGTTCTCGCCTTCCCTCTTACGGTCGCTTACAAACTGGTCGAAAACTTCGTTGAAAACGCCCTCGATTTTAGCCCAGTAAGAATCGGCGTCGTATTCATGGGTGATATTAAGGACTCCTTCCTGACCTACGATAAGGGAAAGAGGAATGTCCTCGGCCCTTCGCCCAAGGCTCACGGCAATCTGAGAGATAGCCTCAGCATACATCTTTGCTGCCTGAGGATCTGCCGTGACTTTTGCCGTGGAAGCCATATCCTTTACACGGATTGTGACGTCAACCTTGCCCCGCACGATTTTATCAGAGATGATTTTTCGTACCCGAGACTCAAGTGGATTGAGAAAATACGGAAGATTTATGTTCAAATCAAGGAAGCGATTGTTCACCGATTTGATTTCAACGCTGATCTGAGTATCATCAACAACGGATTCCTTGAACCCGTAACCTGTCATGCTGTTCATACCCGCACCGCCTATATCTCCATGTTCATCACATGGCGCACTTCAAGAAGGGTCTTCTCCGCGATTGCCCTCGCCTTTTCAACACCCTCGTTAAGCACTTTCCTGATAAGCTCCGGCTGCTTTTCAAGTTCCGCCCTTTTTGCGCGCAAGGGCCTCAAATGCTCGTTCAAGGCTTCCGTGAGGGTATTTTTGAGCATTCCGCCGCCGCCGTCACCGATTCGCTCGGCGATAGCCTCCGGGGTCTCGTCAGTACAGAGAGAAATAATGCGCAGGAGGTTCGCGACTTCCGGGCGGTTTACCGGGTCGTAGGTGATGTGCCTGTCCTGGTCAGTCTTTGCCTTTTTGATAGCCTTTGCAGTCTCATCGTCCGTCGCAGAAAGCATGATAGTGTTTCCCAGCGACTTTGACATTTTTGCGCTTCCGTCAAGGCCCATAATCATCGGAGTCTTTGAAAGAAGAGCGTGGGGCTCAGGGAAAATCGGCTCACTTCCCTTGCAGAATTTGTTGTTGAACCTTCTGGCAATCTGGCGGGCAATCTCAAGGTGAGGAAGCTGGTCTTTTCCAACAGGAACCACATTTCCCTTGCAGAAAAGGATGTCAACGGCCTGATGGACCGGGTAGGTGTACATTCCCGCATTCAGGGGAATCGAAGACTTGGCCATCTCGTCCTTTACGGTGGGATTTCGGTCAAGGTCGCTCTTAGTCACCAGAGTAAGGAAAGGCACCATGAGCTGGTTGGCCTCAGGAACATGGCTGTGGGGATAAATGCAAACATCTGCCCCTGGCTCGATTCCGGCCGCAAGATAGTCAATCACAAGCTCTTTTGTGTTCTGGCTGATTTTGTCGAAAGCGTCATGGTCGGTCAAAACCTGATAGTCGGCAATCAGAATCATCGTGGGAACGCCCAGTTTTGAAAGGCGGACACGGTTCTTGAGGGAGCCGAAATAGTGCCCGATGTGAAGGCGGCCCGTGGGTCGGTCACCGGTCAAAACACGGTATTTTTTGGGATTCTGGGCAATGTCCGCCTCGATTTTCTCGCTCATGCGCATGGCCTCAGCCAGGATTTTATCTGCATTTGTTTCTAATTCTTCTGACATAAATTCCTCTTTTAAAAACTTCCGAAATTATATCAGAATCGGGTGCTTTTATCTATAAGAATTTTAAGGCGCGAATCAACTTGCTACGGGCTATCCGCGGTTCCGCTGTTCGCTTCATTCACGGCGGTTGAACTGAACCCAAAAAGCTAGACACTTTTTGGAGGATGAAATGCAAAGAATATTCAGTTTTGAAACACGACTTGAAGTTGTAAGACTGTATGAAGAAGAAAAACTGTCACCAGGAATGATAGCAAAGAAAATTGGGACAGTTCACTCTGTTGTCGAAAGATGGCTAAAACTTTACAAGTACAATGGAATCGAAGGATTAAAAATCAAAGAGTATCATCAAGTATATGATGAAGAGTTAAAGTCAAAAGTCATAAATCAAGTAATAGTTCAAAATATTCCGTATACAAGAGTGGCAGCTATGAACAATCTTTCCCCTTCAACAGTAAAGCGCTGGGTGGTAGAATCTACAAAAGGGCTAAAAATGAACGGAAAGAAAAACATGATAACGTCGGAAGAGGCGGCTGCAATTCGAGAAAAATTCAAGCATGTGAAAGATCCTGAAATAAGAAAAATCATGGAAAAGAATTACTGGCTTGAACTGGAGAATGAAGCATTAAAAAAATCGGAAGCCTTAACTCAGAATCAACAAAAGAAAAAGCATTAGCAATATCTGAGTTAAGGCAAAAATATAAATTAAAGGATCTTCTTTTGGTTTTCAATGTTAAACGCAGCACTTATTATGCAGTAATGCAGAAAAAAGCTGATAAATATGAGTCAGAAAAAGAATTGATAAAGCAGGTTTTTCATTATCATAAAGGTCGTTATGGTTACAGAAGGATAACTGAGGTTCTTCATAGGACTGGGTTTCCCCTGAATCATAAAACTGTAAAACGGCTTATGAATGAACTTGGATTAAAAAGTTGTGTGAGACCTAAGAAATATCATTCTTACAAAGGAATTGAAGGAAAAGGATTTCCAAATATTCTTAAGAGAAATTTCAAGGTTTCTGGATTCAATCAGAAATGGGTTACAGACGTAACGGAATTCAATGTCTGCGGACATAGAATATACCTTTCAGCCTTAATTGATTTATACAATCAGGAGATTATTTCGTATACAATTTCAGATAGACCGAGCTTAAACTTTGTGTGCCAGATGCTGAGTAATGTTTTTGAAAAATATGAAAAGCTTACAGGTTTGATTATTCATTCTGACCAGGGATGGCATTACAGGGCAGAAAAATATACCCAAATGCTGAAAGATAAAGGAATAATACAAAGCATGTCCAGAAAAGGAAACTGTCTTAATAACTGCATGGCTGAAAACTTTTTCGGACTTTTGAAAACCGAATTTTATTACATGAATAAATTCAGTTCGGTAGAAGAATTTAAAAAAGCTCTGATTGAATATATTACATATTACAATACAGAGCGTATTAAAA
>JAFUHS010000101.1 GCA_017468745.1 Treponema sp.
ATTATTTGCATAACAGAAAATTCCGTTGTCAGCTCCCAGCCAGATAACTCCACGAATCGGGTCTTCACAAATCGCATTCACCGAGAAAGGCATTGGAACAGTGCGGAATTTTCCTTTGCTCATTTTTTGCAGACCGCCACGGTTAAAGCCAATCCAGACATTCCCTTCGCTGTCTTTAAAAAGCTTTGTGATTCCGTTATCAACGAGACCGTTCCTGCTGTCATAATAGACAAATTTATCGCCCTGCATGATGGTAATTCCGGTGTCAGTTCCGAACCAGTAATTTCCCTCGCCGTCTTTTGTCATGGCATTGACGACCGTTCCGTGCAAGCCTTCATGGCTCACATCATAAACTCTTTCCTGACCATCCTTGAGCTTAACTGCATAATGGGGACTCACTCCGAACCAATATGAGCCGTCTTCGTCTTGACTGACGCCAAAAATCGCCGGTTCTTTTATCTGCTTGAATCCGTCAAAACGAACGACTTTCTCCGCCTCATGGTCATAAATAAAATTTTCTCCCTGAAGACCGGTAATAATCCAAACATCTCCTTGCTTATCGCAATACAGTCGTGCAACAAGGATTTTTTCCTGCCCCAGTTCGGAAAGCCCCTCTGGAATAACTATTTTATTTTCAGGCGTGATGTAACACAGACCGGAAGAAGTTCCAATCCATATATTTTCTTCCGAATCCTCACACATGACATTGACTTTATTATTAGGAAGCCCCTTATCCACCGTATATTTGATGATTTCACCATTCGTACGGAAGCAAGTAACGCCCTCATCATTGTGACCAACCCAGAGATTTTCATGGACATCCTGAATTATGGAGCGAGCCGAAGCAAAATCATATTTTTCGTCAAGAGTTCGGTTGTAAGTGGTAAATTCTACGCCGTCAAATCGCACAAGACCGTCATAAGAGCCGAGCCAGATATAGCCTTTTTTGTCCTGCATCATAGTTGTGATTGTCATGCCTGGCAGTCCATCGGCAGTTGTCCAGTTTTTGCGGACAAAATCACTCAAAAAAGCCTGATTAATCGCTTCCTGCTTGCTTTGAGAAAAAAGGAATCCGAGAAAAAAAAGAAAAGTGCTTATGAATAGGAAAAGTCTCTTCATCACATATATTTTACTGTGTTTTTTTTAGAGATGAAAGAAATATTTAAAATTAAATTTCCAGCTGCCAAGCTTTGGAATACTCGGCTTCCTTATGGGAACTTCGGAAAATCGCCAAAGGCAAATTTTTCGAAGTTCCCAAATACTTATTGGCCAGACTAAAAAGATAAAATAGTTAAATGGTTGAATCTGCTTCGTTAATTGAATTCCCGAATCGCACACACGAAACCATCTTCGTTGCCCTTCTCCCAGAAATTGTCAACCAACTTTCCATTCTCGAACTCGAGGTAACAAGCGCAGATATTTACGGAAGTGGATTGGGACGACGACCAGTACCATGAAGTCCCGAACTTGTCGCCGCCAAGAGCTTCGCTAGCTGCATCTATGTCAAAGCCATTTGTCGTGTCTGCACTACATTTATATATCTGGAAAAGCTCCGCAATGCTCGGAAGATACCAGCCAACTGCATACTCACTGTCAGCGGCTATTCTGCTCTCATTCTTCGCATAGTTCTTCGCATAGTAGAAAGCAGGATAATTTGCCTCGGTCGCAGTGTCTTCAATACCTTCAAAGGCCTCAATCTGCTCCAGGTTGTCGCTGCCATTTCTGTCGCCGGTAATTGCACCCGAATTTTCGTCTTTATAGCACTTGATTGCAGTGATGTCTTTGGCGCAAGCATCGGCATCTGTTAAACACCATTCCCCATTGCCTTGCTTAAGACCTACTCCCAAAGTGCGGATTGTGGTGGTGTCATCACCGCTGTTTAGTCCACTGCCCCTGTAGAAAATCAGTGCGATCGCAGAAGCTTTCTTTGTATTTTTTGCTTCATCATCAAGTGCTGCAAAATCAGAATAGGTCATTGCAGAACCGTCATTAAATACGATGTCACCTACCGCTTTTTGTTTCTTTGGAGCTATTGAGCCTATCCACTTCCATTCAAACCGTGCGTAGAGAGTCTTTGAACCGGTGCTTCCTTGTGGTATGCTCTCAACCTTGTTTCCGCCGCTCTCCGCATCATACCATCCGCTGAATGTGTAATCGTCGCGGCTTAAGGCCTGTAAGGTGATTGTATCGCTCTCTATCGTGTATGTGGTGACTGTGTTCGGGTTCGTCACTTCCTCAGGCAGGACATATGTGATTGTATAGGTTATGGGCGTCCATGTTCCATAAAGGCTGATGTCACCGGTGCTTCCCTTTTCGATTTGGGTCTTTTCATCCTTTTCGTCCCATAACCACGCAAAAGTATAGCCATCTTTTATCTGCTTCGGCAAAATGATTGTATCGCTCTCAATCGTGTAGTTAGCGTATGTTTTCGTTCCATCCTCTGCGACATAGGTGATTGTGTAGGTTATGGGTGTCCACCGGGCATAGAAAGTCTTTTCTCCTGTTGAGCCTTTCGGTATGCTCTCAACCTTGTCTCCGCCGCTTTCCGCATCATACCAGCCACTGAAGGTGTAGGCTGTCCTTGTCGGATTCTGCAAAATAATTGTATCGCTCTCAACCGTGTAACTGTTGACTGTGTTAGGGTTTTCCGCTCCGCTCAAGCCTTCATATGTGATTGTGTAAGTTATAGGACGCCAACTTCCAGTAAGGGTGATGTCACCGGCGCTTCCCTTTTCGATTTGGCTCACTTCTTCCAAACCATTCATCCAAGCGAATATGTAGCCACCTTTTATCGGATTCTGCAGAGTGATTGTATCGCTCTCTATCGTGTAGCTGGTGACTGTGTTCGGGTTTTCCACTCCACCCAAGCCTTCGTAGGTGATTGTGTAGGTTATGGGTGTCCATTCTCCTGTAAGGGTGATATTGCCTGTGCTTCCCTTTTCGATTTTGGTCACTGTTTCCGAGCCCTTCTTCCAGGCGAATGTGTAGCCTGTTTTTGACGGATTCTTCAAAGTGATTGTATCGCTCTCTATCGTGTAGCTGGTGACTGTGTTCGGGTTTTCCACTCCGCCCAAGCCTTCGTAGGTGATTGTGTAGGTTATGGGCTTCCACTGTGCGTAGATAATCTTGTCTCCTGTTGAGCCTTGAGCAATGCTCTCAACCTTGTTTCCGCCAGTCTCAGCGTCGAACCAGCCACTGAAGATGTAGCCTGCTCTTGTCGGATTTTGCAAAGTAATCGTATCACTCTCAACCGTGTAGCTTACTCCTGTTGTCACTCCGCCCAAGCCTTCGTAGGTGATTGTGTAGGTTATGATTGTCCACCGGGCATAGAGAGTCTTTGCCCCTGTTGAGCCTTGAGCGATGCTCGTAACCTCACTTCCGTCGGTCTCAGCGTCGAACCAGCCGTTGAAGGTGTAGCCTGCTTTTTCAAGCTTTGTCAGTTCTACACTTTCTTCGCCTGTGTAGAATTCGGGATTTGTATTTTGAGCATCCTTCGTGTTTTTATATGTAATGGTATAACCCCATGCAGCATAGAGGGTAGTGTCCTCGGTAAGATTCCATTCAGCACATCCCTTTCCATCGCTTCCGATGTACTTTGTTCCCTTAGCGAATTCTTTTGTGTAATAACCGCCGAATGTGCTTCCATCAAGAGACGGAATACTTTCGAGGTCGGAAAGCACCTGCCCGTAGGTCGCGGTAACGGTGATTGTTGAGCCGTTGTCATTCAGCGTAACAGTGTAGGTATTTGCCGTCCATTTCGCCTTAAGCGTGACATCTTTAGTCACCTTGTAACCTCCCCCTACCTTTGTCGCTCCGTCATACCAGCCGTCGAATGTGTAACCGACTTCGCCGCTAAGCTGGGGCAAAGACGCAAGAACCGTGCCGTCTTCTACAGTCAGTTTTTCGGGTGCGCTGCCGTGCTCCGTGCTGTATGTTACGGTGCGGTAAACGGTTTCATCCTCTGAGTCTGTTTTGCACGAGAGAAAGCCCATTGCAAGCGTTGTACACAAAACAAGTACGGCAAGTCCTTTTATTATTGCCCAGTTTGCTCTTATTGCCATTGCCGCCCACGGCAATCTCTCTCTTGTTTTCATTTTCCAGCCTCCTGATGAAATGATTTAAAAAATAAAAAGACCAGCCCTATTGCCGAAGATGCAACGGCACAAGGCGGTCTCATAGTTACGAGAAAACAGTGTGTATGTGTATAATTTTGTATTTAGGGCAGACTTTGCCCTTACAGACCGAAGCCCGAAGCCCGAAGCCCGAAGAATTATATGCTTAGAGATTTGCGTGTCAACAGCTTTTACCAAAAAAGCTGTGATTTTTAAATAAATTTTCTCCATACTGGAATCATTATAACTCATAAAAAAAAGAAAAAAAACTTTTTTGTGTGAAAACTTAGCAAAAAACAGGCATCTTTTACATCTATTCCTAACATGTTTTTTTCTATAAAATAAGTTTCTATGAATAAGAACTTCGAGAAACCAAATTTCCGTGAATTTTTAAAATCTCAGGTTGAGGCCGGGCTGCCAGTTTTTTTTGACGGCGGAATCGGCACTATGATTCAGAAGTCGGGCTATACTGACTACGATATTCCTGAAGACCTTTCCATCGAAAAGCCTGAGATTATCGAAGATATTCATAAAGCGTATCTTGAAGCCGGAGCCAATGTTCTTACGGCAAACACTTTCGGCGCCCTTCCCTTAAAGCTGATTTCGGCAAAATACACTTGCAAAGAATACATCGAGGCGGAAATTGCCCTGCAGAAAAAATGCGTGCAGGAGGCGGAGGCTGCGGGAAACAACCGTCCCCACTACATTTCCTGGGACACAAGCCAGATTGGCCGGCTTTTGGAGCCAATGGGCGACCTGACTTTTGACCAGGCCTACGAGACTTACAA
>JAFUHS010000011.1 GCA_017468745.1 Treponema sp.
GAGCAGGGATTACAGTTCGTGCTCGGAGTGTCGAACATTTCTTTTGGAATTCCACGGCGCGACATCATAAACTCAAGATTTTTCGCAATGGCTTTGTACGCTGGCCTTTCAGCCTGCATCATAAATCCGCTCATGCAGCCGATGATGGAAACCTACTACGGCTACCGGGCCCTGGCAGGCTTTGACGAAAACTGCCTTGACTACATCGAAAAATACAACGACACCCCGGCCCCGGTTTATGGATTGACCGCTGAGCAGTTGGCTGCGGCAAAAGGGGCTGCGTTAGGGATTGGCGGGGCGGCGTCAGCCGTTGCGGAACAAAGTGGAGCAATGAAGCGAACAGCGGAACCCCAAAAAGCCCGACCGCCAGAGGCGGGAACGCCCAGCGTTGACGGCGTTATTGGAACGCCCAAATTACCTGAAAACCTCACGGAATCGGAAAGCTCGCTCATAAATATAATCTGCAAGGGATTCAAGGATTCGTCGCCGGACGCAACAAAAAAGCTGCTCGAAGAAGGAAAAGAGCCGGTTCAGATTATCGACCGCTGCATCGTGCCGGCCCTGGACATCGTGGGAAAAGATTTTGAAATCGGAAAGAAATTCCTGCCCCAGCTTTTGCTCTCGGCGGACACGGTAAGCAACAGTTTTGCGGTCATCAAGGCATTTTTGGAAGCGAGCGGCGTGGCCCAGGAATCAAAGGGAAGCATCGTAATCTGTACGGTTTTCGGCGACATTCACGACATCGGAAAAAACATCGTCAAGGCCATGCTGGAAAATTACGGCTACACGGTCATCGATTTGGGGAAAAATGTGCCTGCGGAAAAGGTCGTTGAGACCGTCCTTGAAAAAGACATTCAGCTGGTGGGATTGAGCGCCCTGATGACAACGACAGTCGCCAACATGGAAGACACAATCAAACTTCTGCGGGAAAAACTCGGCGCGGTGGGAAAGACCTGCAAGATTATGGTGGGCGGGGCAGTCCTCACGGAATACTACGCAAGCCAGATTGGGGCGGATTACTATGCCAAGGACGCGATGGTGTCTGTGGCGATTGCAAAGGAAGTCTTTGGGAAGTAGGAACTACATCTTCACCATACACAACTCGCTTATATTCTCAAAATCACTGTCTGCGGTCACAAGCAAACAGGATGGACTCAGGAACAATTAGCAGAAAAAACAGAAATTTCCGAAGATAAAGACATTGCTTATAATTTATATTTGCTTGAAAAAGATTTAGTTCAATCAGTAACCGAAAAAATCCACGAACATTTTGAAAATGCAAGGGTGTAGATAAAATTTCTCTTTTTCTACTTTAAAGTAGCAGATTATAAAAATCCATGTTATACTTAACTCGGAGCGTAACCATGCCTTTTGCAGTTTTGGAACAAAAAATTAAATCACTTCCTCAAGAATATTATATTCAAGTTGAGAATTTCGTTCAGTTTATGCTTTACGAGGCTAGCAGAAAGAATTCTCTATCAACAGGTAATTCTATTTCAGAAAAATTAGCAGATGTATATTCC
>JAFUHS010000102.1 GCA_017468745.1 Treponema sp.
ATGGCAGGAACTGACCAGAGGGGTAAAACGGATGCCGGAAGGAAGGCGTAAGGAAACTGTACAAAATTTTATAGAAAATTTTGGTGAAAACACCGAAATCATTCCCTACAACAAATTTTCGGCTTCCATCTGCGGGGAAATCCAAGCGGCGGCCGAGCATGAGGGTAAAACTCTCCCCAGCTACGACTCCCAGATTGCGGCCACGGCGATTTCAAACGGAATGGTTTTAGTCACCCACAACACCGAAGACTTCAAGTTTATGAAAGAAAAGAATTTTCTCCGTCTTGAAGACTGGTTCGCTGCGTAAAAGGATTTGGTCAGGAAGGGCTGAGCCTTACCTATTTTTCTATGTCTTCGACGATGTAGCCGTCTTCCGCTGACCAGGAAATATAGACCGTATCCTTCCACTGGATTTCAGGGCCGTCATCAAGATAATTCTGGTGCTGCTTGAAGACTTTGACGATAGTGCCGGTCTTTTCAAGTTTTACATAGAATTTTGACTGGAAGCCCGTGTAGACAGGTTCCTCTACAATTCCTTTAAAGACATTGATGTCTTTCCGGCCCTTTACATCAGGCTCTTCAAGGGTGATTCTGATTTTTTCGGGGCGGACTGTAAAGGCGACTTTCTGACCTTCGTCCGTGTGCTCATAATCAGTAACGAGAATGTTTTTGTCTTCTTCTTTTGTTGCCTGAGTGTCGCCTTTGAGCTGAGCCTGCATGCCTAAAGCCGGAACATTGAGGGTAACCATGTGCTCTATGTCGGCTTTTCCTTCAACTTTGTAGCTCTCACAGTTTACGACGGAAGCCTCAAAAAGATTTGTCTCGCCGATAAACTGAGCTACAAACTGAGTCGCAGGGCTTTCGTAAATTTCGTAAGGGGTTCCCACCTGCAGGACATGACCGTGATTCATGACGGCTATTCTGTCCGAGACGGCGAGAGCCTCGCTCTGGTCGTGAGTAACAAAAATAAAGGTGATGCCGATTTTATCGTGGAGACGGTCAAGCTCAACCAGAAGATTTGAGCGCAGTTTTGCATCCAAAGCAGAAAGAGGCTCGTCAAGCAGAAGAACCTTCGGCTCGTTAATCAAAGCACGGGCAATGGCGACACGCTGCCTCTGGCCTCCCGAAAGCTGGTTCGGCTTTTTATGGATATGCTCGTCCAGTTCTACCAAATGAACATACTGGCGGACTTTTTCGTCAATCTCGTTTTTGGGAAGTTTTTTTAGTCGAAGGGGAAATGCCACATTCTCATAAACGCTTAAATGAGGGAAAAGCGCATAATTCTGAAAGACAGTGTTTGAATGTCGTTTGTTTGGCGGAAGCTCGGTGACATCAATATCGTCAAAAAGAACCGTTCCCTCATCGGGAAATTCAAATCCCGCGAGAATACGGAGCAGAGTCGTCTTTCCGCAGCCGGACGGTCCCAAAAGCGTAAAGAATTCGCCCTGCCTGATAGTAAAATCGATATTGTCCAGCGCGACAAAATCTCCGAACTGTTTGTGAACACCGCTGATTGTGACCTGACTTCCTTTCATATAGATAAAATAGTTTTTATAGGAAATCTTTTCAATAAGTTTTTGAAAAATAATCAGAAAAAATAATTAAGAAGCATATAGAGAATCGTTCCGCCGAAAATGCTGATCATGGCGTTCTTTTTCCAGAGATGAAGCAGGACTGTAAGAATTGAAGCTGCAAGGGCACAGATGACTGAAGGAATTTCTGTAGTTGGGATCGTGCTTTTAAAAATCAAATCGACTGTCTTTTCTTTAAAGCAAATCAGAAAAAGAACGGCAATCGAAAGAGCCGGAATGAATTTTTCGATAAAAGAGAAGAATGCGGGTGATTTTCGTTTTGAAAAAATCATAAAGGGTAAAAGGCGGAGGAGAAGCATCATGACTCCTATGGCGAGGGTGGCGATAAAAGCTTCTGTCGCGGTCAGTTTCATTTTTCGCCTCCTTTTTGGTTATTGAGGGAGTCTTTCCTGTAATTTCTGCCCCGGAGCAGAATCATCACGAGAATGCCAAGACAAAGCCCCGTGAGAATTAAATGCTGGCTTGGGAGAATGACTTTTCCGTCAATCTTGATGTAAGAAAGGGCTGTGGCAAGGCAGGCGGTGAGAATGCCCACCAGAGAAGGCAGAAAATCTTTGCTGGATCTGATTTGATTTATCATAAGGACGATAAAAAGAGCTGTTAAGGCAAAATCAACGCCGTTAAGGTAACCGTCAGGAATGAAATTTCCGATTATGGCACCGATTAAAGTTCCTAAAACCCAGTAGGAATAGTCAAAAAGCGAAATGACGGCGAGATAAGCTCCCTTGTCCGCATCGCGGGGGATGTTGCAGGAAGAAATCAAGGCGAAAGTCTCGTCGGTGATGGTAAAAATGAGGGGAAATTTCCATTTGCCGGTGTCACGGTAAGTCTCTAATAGGGAAAGGGAATAGAAAATATGGCGCAGACCGATGAAGAATTCGATGCCTGTAAAAGTGAGCAGACTTGCCCAAAAACTTGAAGCGTTCGCAAGCCCGGAAGAGAAAAGAGCAATTCCGATATACTGACCCGTTCCCGAATAAATGAGAAGGCTCATGGCAACTGCAAGCCACCAGGGAAAACCAGCGTCTACGACCATGAGACCAAAAGGAATGCCAATTGCAATATAGCCGAAGAAGACTGGTGCTGTGAGTTTGACGGCTCTTCTGAAATTAGAAGAATCAAGCATGGCAGAATTTTAGCATTTATAGAGTAAAAAATCCACAAGAGAAGATAGAAAAATTGATATTTTCGAGAATTAGGGAAACATAGTATGTATTGAAGTTTAAGAAATTTGACAATATATATATATATATATAATAGAAGTATGTTTGAGAATGGGTGGAATTGCTTAAGATAGGAGTAAAAATGAAAAGCTTAAAACTTTCTACAAAAATCAGTATTTTGGCTGCGTTGGCGATTATCGTTGCTTCTGCTGCCGTTGGCGTGATCGCTTCGGAGATTACAGGAAGCGAAGTCACTACTATAACGCTTGAAAACCTTGAGACTTCGGAACTCGGCGTTATGGAAACTCTCAGCAACTGGCAAAGTCAACTTGAATATTCAACGCTTGTTCTGGCGGACAAAACACGCTTGGCTTCGGCTTTGGGCGACAATGATTGGGATGCGGCGAATACTCTCACTGTCGAACAAAAAAAAGTTCTTGACATCGATTATCTTTTGGTAACTGACGAAACGGGTCGTGTTGTCGGCGGAAACGGCAAATTCGGCGTGAATCTCGGAAATTCACACGCTGTCAAAACCGCATTGAGTGGCAAAAAAGAATATGCTTACGAAGCAACAGAGATTTATCCGTACAGTTTAGTCTATGCTTATCCAATCAAAGATGAAGGAAAAATCGTCGGAACTGTTCTCGGCACTTTCAGTATGGTTGACCCCGAATTTGTAGACTCAATCAAAAAGACTTATAAGGTCGAGTGTACGATGTTCGATGGAAATGTGCGGGCATCAACAACGCTCGGCGCAAATCTTGTCGGAACAAAACTCGACAATCAAGAAATTGTTTCAAAAGTTTTGCAAAGAGGCGAGCGGTACAAAGGTAAAAACAAAATCAACGGCAAAAGTTATCTTACGGTTTATGCGCCAGTCCGCGATGAAAGCGGCGAGATTTCGGGTATGCTTTTCGTCGCAAAGACACTGGATGTCGTCTCAAACATTATGCGGCAGATTGTCACGATTATCATTCCGATTATCATTTGTCTCGTAATCGTTCTTGTGATTGTGGCGACAATATTCTTGCGAATCTTGCTCAAACCGCTCAACGGTGTCAAAGTCACTCTCAACGACATTTCTTCGGGCGACGCGGATTTGACAAAGCGAATCGAACTCAAATCTCAGGACGAAATCGGCGATGTCGTCAACGGATTCAACAAATTTGCGGGCAAGTTGCAGACGATTATCGGCGATGTCAAAACTTCAAAAGATGATTTGATGGTCGCGGGCGAAAATCTTTCAAGCGCAACGCAGGACACTTCTTCTTCAATCACCGAGATTATCGCGAACATCGATTCAATGAAACATCAGATTGACGGACAGAATCAGTCGGTCAACCAGACGGCGGGCGCGGTCAACGAGATTGCTTCTAACATCGAAAGTCTGGAACACATGATTGAAAGTCAGTCTTCGGGCGTTACTCAGGCTTCTGCCGCAGTCGAAGAAATGATTGGAAATATTTCGTCGGTCAACGCTTCAATGGAAAAAATGGCGCAATCATTCAACGAACTTCGCGCTAATTCACAAACTGGCATTTCAAAACAGAAAGCGGTCAACGACAGAATCACTGAAATTGAGGCACAGTCTCAAATGCTTCAGGAAGCGAATGTCGCAATCGCAAATATCGCAAGCCAGACTAACTTGCTCGCCATGAACGCGGCAATCGAGGCGGCGCACGCGGGTGAGGCAGGCAAAGGATTCGCGGTCGTTGCGGACGAAATCCGAAAACTTTCAGAAACTTCTTCGGCTCAGTCAAAAACAATCGGCGACCAACTCAACAACATCAAAGATTCAATCAACTCGGTTGTTTCGGCTTCTGGTGAATCAGCGGTCGCTTTCGAGGCGGTCTCTCACAAACTCGAAGAAACCGATGCGCTCGTTATGCAGATTAAGGCGGCAATGGAAGAACAGAACGAAGGTTCTAAGCAAATCACCGAGGCCCTTCACAATATGAACGACAGCACGGTTGAAGTCCGAAATGCTTCAAACGAAATGTCAGAAGGCAACCAGATGATTTTGAAGGAAGTTCAGTTGCTCCAAAATGCGGCAATGGCAATGAGTCAGAGCATGGAAGAAATGTCAATCGGCGCACGAAAAATCAACGAAACTGGTGCGGCTTTGAGCGAAGTCGCAGGTCAGATGAAAGATTCTATCGGAAAGATTGGCGAGCAAGTTGACCAATTCAAGGTCTGATATAGTGCGTAATTCATAATTCACAATGCATAATTTCGGGACTTGCTTCGGCTTGTCCCTTTTTTTTACCGAAATTCTCCGCCTTATCTTAAATTTTTATTGAAAACAGCAGACTTTGGATTTATATTTAAAAGGAAATATTTTTTGAAACATCAGGAGCTTTTCTATGAAAATTAATTTTCACAGTCTTCAATTCAGGCTTATGGCTATGGTTATTGCAATTGTAGCAGTTTCCAACATTGCGCTTGCTGTCGTAGCCAACCGGCTTTCAACATCCACAACACAGGACACAGTTCGTCAGCTCATGGATGCGGTCACCGAAAGTGCCGTGAGTAAGATTATCGGTGAAACTGAGCGGCATTTCCGTGTGTCAGAAACTGTTGCCGCCATGGATTTCGTGCGGGATCCTGAAATTTCTGTCCTTGAAAAATGCGAGCGGCTTCGTGCAATCGCAAAAATCAGCGAGGACTATGAGAATGTCTCTTTCTACGATGCCGACGGAAATTCCTTTACAGCTGGCGGTGCTCCAATTCATTTTCCTGAGCGTCTTTACATCAAGGAGGCTGTCGCTGGCAGACATTGTATGATGGAGCCTTCGGTAAGTCCTGCCACAGGCGTTTTCCTGCAGCAGTATTCCGTCCCTGTCTATGACTTGCACAACAGCAATAAGGTAATCGGAGTTGCCGTGGTAAATCTTTACGGCGAGTCGCTTTCAAAAAAACTTTCGGACATTCAGTTTGGCAAGCAGTCCGATGTCTATATAATCAGCCGTGCTACAGGAAAAACAGTGGCCGCAAAAGACGTTCAGAGGGTTTATAGTGAAGAAAACGCATTTGAGACTTCTGACTCTTCAATCAAGCCTATTATGGACGGTTTGAAAACCGGCGCGACAAACGGAGGAGCCTTTATAGACCCTGCAAGCGGCATAAAAATGACTGCGGCCTATTGTCCGATTCCAGGAACAGAATGGTCTGTTCTTGGAGTTACCGCCTATGATGATTTTTACGCGACACTCACTCACATGATTCGCGTTATGCTGACCATTCTTGTCATTATTCTTGTCGTAGCCTTCCTTGTCAGCGGCTACACCGTTGCCACCTCTCTAAAACCTCTTGTGGCTGTAAGGGCGGCTATCTCGGATATTGCAAGCGGAGATGCAGACCTTGCCCGCAGAATCCAGTCAAATGCAAAAGATGAAATCGGTGATGTCGTCAACGGATTTAATGTATTCATCGGAAAACTTCAGAATATTATTGGTGATGTAAAGACTTCAAAAGACGACCTCATGGTGGCAGGCGAGAACCTTTCCGGGGCAACTCAGGATACGGCTTCTTCCATCACAGAGATTATCGCCAACATTGAGAGCATGAAGCATCAGATTGATACACAAAACCAGTCTGTAAACCAGACGGCTGGTGCTGTAAACGAAATCGCTTCTAATATCGAATCTCTGGAGCGAATGATTGAGAGCCAGTCATCCGGCGTAACCCAGGCTTCGGCGGCCGTTGAAGAGATGATTGGAAATATCTCTTCCGTAAACGGTTCAATGGAGAAGATGGCCGGTTCTTTCAATGAATTGCGGTCTAATTCTCAGGCTGGTATTGCAAAGCAGAAGGCCGTCAACGACAGGATTAATGAAATCGAAGCTCAGTCGCAGATGCTGCAGGAAGCGAATGTGGCGATTGCGGCAATCGCAAGCCAGACCAACCTGCTTGCAATGAATGCGGCAATCGAGGCTGCCCACGCAGGTGAGGCCGGAAAGGGCTTTGCCGTCGTTGCTGACGAAATCCGAAAACTTTCTGAGACATCTACCGCCCAGTCAAAGACAATCGGCGACCAGCTCAACAACATCAAGGATTCCATCAATTCCGTGGTTTCTGCTTCCGGTGAATCGGCCGTGGCATTCGAGGCTGTGTCTAAGAAACTTGAGGAGACCGATGCCCTCGTCATGCAGATTAAGGCTGCAATGGAAGAGCAGAATGAGGGAAGCCAGCAAATTACCGAGGCCCTTCACAACATGAACGACAGCACGGTTGAAGTCCGCAACGCTTCTTCTGAGATGGAAGAGGGCAACAAGATGATTTTGAAGGAAGTTCAGATGCTTCAGAATGCAGCCTTAGCCATGAGTCAGAGCATGGAAGAAATGGCGGTTGGAGCGCGCAAAATCAACGAGACAGGAGCGGCTTTGAGCGATGTTTCCGGTAAAATCAATGATTCTATCGGAAAGATTGGTGAACAGGTCGATCAGTTCAAGGTATAATCCGGCGGCATTCTTTGTGACTGCATGTCTTTTTTAGGGAACTTGCCTTGGCAGGTTCCCGTTTTTTATCAGTATTCTCTATTTATATCTTAAATTTTTCTTGAAATCAAAAAAATTATGCCTTATAATTTCTAAATACGCATAAATTTTTTTATAGGAGTATTTATGGCAACAGATTCACTTAAGGAAAAACGCTCTAGTTTGGTTAAGCGGCTTCTTGTTTTCGTAGGCCTTGTAATCATCGCATTCAATGTCATTCAGCTTCTTTTCGTTACGACAAACACCAAAAAGGACATCGTGGCAGAAGACCTGGCTATGTACGAGAATATGCTTGCGGGCTATTCCCTTGCCTTGCAGAATGATTTGGAAGGATACTTTAAAGAACTTAACGGCTATGTTCATGCGGATGTAATGGAAAACGCAGACCTTGAAGAGTGCTATGAGTGGATTATGAATCCTAAGCACAGCGATATGCGGGGTGACTTTGACTATGTAATGTTCTCAGGTCCTGACGGTCAGGCCCGCACCGATTTGGGCGGAATCACTAATATCGTCGAGAGAGATTATTTTCAGGCAATCATGCAGAATGGCGCGGATAAATTCGTCGACAATCCTGTAATCGGAAAAACTACAGGTCTTCCCGTCGCACACATCTGCCGGGCCTTAAAAGACAAGAACGGCCGAACTTTCGCCATGATTACCGGCGTCATAAACATCAACCGGATTACCGAGGAAATCGGCAAAATCAAAATCGGTGAAAACGGCTTTGCCTACCTCCTTGCCAGCTCAGGCATGGTTATCGCTCATCCACAGTCGGATTTGGTCATGCAGAGGAATTTCCTTACCGGGGACGGCATGGGCGAAGACAACAAAAAAATCGCCCAGGCTATGGTTTCAAGACAGTCAGGTTATGGCTGGAAAAAGGCCAATCTTCACAAGGGGCAGGATTTAATCGTCTACAAGCCGGTAGAAGGCACCCCATGGTCTCTTGCTCTCTCAATTCCAGACAATCAGATCTATGACCTTGTGAACAGAATCCGCTCACTTCTTATGGGCTTCGCAATTTTCACAGTCCTTGCCTTGATTCTTGTTTCCGGCTTCCTCTTGCTCCGCTCGCTCAAACCATTGCAGATTGTTGAAGGGGCAATTTCGGGAATCGCTTCAGGCGACGCTGACCTTACCAAGCGAATCGAAATCGACTCAAACAACGAAATCGGCTATGTGGTCAAGGGCTTCAACGCCTTCGCGTCAAAACTGCAGAACATCATCGGCGATGTAAAGTCCTCAAAAGACGAACTTATGGTGGCTGGCGAGAATCTTGCCGGGGCTACCCAGGACACAAGCTCTTCCATCACAGAGATTATCGCAAACATTGAGAGCATGAAGCATCAGATTGACGGACAGAACCAGTCGGTGAACCAGACGGCGGGTGCCGTAAACGAGATTGCGTCAAACATCGAGAGCCTTGAGCGCATGATTGAGAGCCAGTCAAGCGGTGTCACACAGGCGAGTGCGGCCGTCGAGCAGATGATCGGGAACATTTCTTCCGTAAACGGTTCAATGGAAAAGATGGCTCACTCATTCAACGAGCTGCGCTCTAACTCACAGGCAGGTATCGCAAAGCAGAAGGCCGTAAACGACAGGATTACGGAGATTGAGAGCCAGTCGGAAATGCTGCAGGAGGCGAATGTGGCGATTGCGGCAATCGCAAGCCAGACCAACCTGCTTGCAATGAACGCGGCAATCGAGGCTGCCCACGCAGGTGAGGCTGGAAAGGGATTCGCGGTTGTAGCTGACGAAATCCGTAAGCTTTCTGAGACATCTACCGCACAGTCAAAGACTATCGGCGACCAGCTTTCAAACATCAAGGATTCTATCAATTCTGTCGTTACGGCTTCTGGTGAGTCGGCGACAGCATTCGAGGCGGTTTCCAAGAAGCTTGAGGAGACGGATGCCCTCGTCATGCAGATTCGGGCAGCAATGGAGGAGCAGAACGAGGGAAGCCAGCAGATTACCGAGGCTCTCCACAACATGAACGACAGCACTGTGGAAGTCCGCAACGCGTCAACCGAAATGTCTGAGGGTAACAAGCTCATTTTGAAGGAAGTCCAGATTCTGCAGAACGCGGCCATGGCCATGAGCCAGAGCATGGAAGAAATGGCTGTCGGTGCACGCAAAATTAACGAGACCGGAGCGGCTTTGAGCGATGTCTCTCAGCAGATTAACGCTTCAATCGGCAAGATTGGCGAGCAGGTAGACAAGTTCAAGGTGTAAGGCCGGCAGAACTTCTTTTTGACCTTTAAAATCCCCGTGTTTTCAAAAGCATGGGGATTTTTTTACTTTTAATTTCTCCGCTTTTTCTTAACATTTGTTGACATTTATTTCTGTTTTTTGTAAATTTTTTCCATGCTTAAAAATATCAATGTCTTTGAAAAAGATCCGATTCCTCTGGCTGTTTTAAAACTTGCCCTTCCTACTGTTTTAAGTATGATTGTCGCCGTTTTTTACAACATGGTTGATACTTTCTTTGTCGGGCAGACGGGGGACGCCAATCAGATGGCGGCGGTCAGTGTCGCGACTCCGGTTTTTCTCTTCTTCATGGCTGCGGGAAACATTTTCGGTATCGGCGGCTCTTCTTTTTTAAGCCGTGCTCTTGGCGAAAAACACTACGATAAGGCGAAAAATATCAGTTCATTCTGTCTTTATGCAGGAATCTTTACCGGCCTTTTTGGCGCAGTCCTTATGTTTACTTTCATGCGCCAGATTCTTGAGGCTGTCGGAACCAGTCCCAACACCTTTGATTTTGCAAAATCCTATCTTTCATGGATTGCCTGCGGCGGTCCTGCAATTGTCGTCTCAACGGCTTTCACAAACCTTCTTCGCGGAGAGGGGGCGGCTCAAAGCTCCATGCACGGCATGATGGCGGGAACGATAGCAAATATCATCCTTGATCCAATAT
This sequence comes from Treponema sp., assembly GCA_017468745.1. Taxonomy (GTDB): domain Bacteria; phylum Spirochaetota; class Spirochaetia; order Treponematales; family Treponemataceae; genus Treponema_D. Next base: position 10,175 of record JAFUHS010000102.1, read on the forward strand.
TCATTCTTGATTCTTTTTTGGGAATTCCCTGTCTGGGACTGGGGGTTGCAGGTGCGGCAATCGCCACAGTCATCGGAAATATAGTTTCAATCCTTTTTTTCTTTTTTCACATCTGCTCAAAAAAGGCTAATTCTGTTCTGACTCTCAGCCCGCGATATTTTGCGATTCGCGACGGCATTCTGAAAGGCGTTTTTTTGATTGGTCTTCCGGCTTCCCTTACGAATATCCTCATGAGCCTGAGCAGCATTTTGATGAACAAATACCTTGTCACTTACGGCGATATTCCTGTAGCCGGCATGGGTGTCGCCATGAAAGCGAATATGCTCGTGGTTTTCGTCCAGCTGGGTATCGCCATGGGAATTCAGCCTCTGGTCGGATACAATTTCGGTGCGGGCAATTTTCGCCGTATGAAAGACGCCATGAAATTTGCCCTGCTCTGTAATTTAATCGCAGGCTTTTTGATTACGATAATTTATTTTATTTTCTCGCGGGAAATCATCCGTATCTTTATCAACGATGAGGAAGTAATCGAAATGGGCGTGATTATGCTGCGGGCACTTATGATGTCAACGCCTGTCCTCGGAATCCAGTTTGTCCTTAATTTTTCATTTCAGGCTATGGGCAAGGCAAAACAGTCTCTCGCCCTTGCCGTCAGCCGTCAGGGATTCATTTTCTTCCCTGCGACTATCATCCTGAATATGATTTTCGGGCTGAAAGGTCTGGTCTATGCCCAGCCAATCGCAGACTGTGTTTCAATCCTTCTTGCAATCGCTATGTTCCTTTATATGAACAGGGATTTTAAGAAGATGGAAAGCGCTTTGTCTGAGGCATGATTGAATTCAGCTCTTTCTTTTGATATTATTTAGTTATGAATGCGATTATTACAGTTGTCGGCTCGGATAAAGTCGGAATTATTGCGGAGGTGAGCGCGCTTCTCGCAAAGCACAAGGTCAATATTGCTGACATTACACAAACGATTCTTTCTGGTAACTTTGTCATGATGATGATGGTTTCTCTTGCAGATGCAGAAATTTCAATCGATGAGCTTCGTTCAGTTTTGAATGAGGCTGGCGAGCGGATGCATGTTGAAATCAATATCATGGCTGAAAAAGTCTTTTCATCTATGAACCGAATATAGGAGAACTCTATGAAGAAAATTTTATGTATCGGGGCTGCTCTTCTTACTTCTCTTGTTTTTGCCGACCCTTCTCAGATTAATATTAACACAAAAGAAAAGCCTGTCACAAACGGCTGGGCTGACATGGGCGAAATACGCTACGCATCAGAAAATATCATCATCATTAGCGACGCGACTTATTCTTCTGCTGAAAAAAAACTCAAGGCTTTCACAAATGCAATCGCCTCAGGTTCTACATCATCATCTTCCGTTAATGACAAAGAAGCCCTCATTATTTTGAGCGGAACTGTTGATTTGAGCGGCGGAAAGGTTAACGACAAAGACCATTCTTATTTTGATGAATTTGACCCGCAGACCCACAAGAGACTGCACAATGATTTCATGTACGATATTGGCTCGAACAAGACTATTATCGGCGTGAACAATGCAAAAGTCGCATACGGCGGACTGCGAATCCGTGCAAAAGAGGGATTTGAGGCAAAAAATGTCATCATCCGCAACATCATTTTCTGGGACGCTCACGGCTCAACTGAGTACGACACCAGCGTTTCACAGTATTCGTCAAAAAAAGCCAGCGCGGATCAGCTTGTAATCGAAGGCGGCGAGGATAAAAGCACAAAATCCCGCTATCTTTATATCCCGGAAAACATCTGGATTGACCACTGCTCATTCAGCGACGGTCTTTGCGTCGACCTGGACAGAAATTACAATCACGATGGCGCTCTTGATGTAAAATGCGCGAAGAATGTCACTATTTCTTTCTGTGAATTCACGAACCATGACAAGGTGACCCTCTCAGGCTCAAGCGATAAATTCACTGACCCGGCAGAAAGAGAAATCACTTTCCACGACAATTACTATCACGGCTGCGTTCAGCGAATGCCGAGAACCCGGGGAGGTTATTTCCATCTCTACAATAATGTCTTCGATAATATCGGAACAAAAAATAATTCCGGGGCAAGCCTTGGGCCTGGAGTCGGAGCTCAGTTCATTGTTGAAAACAACTTCTTCGGAAAACATGCCGGTTATATTCTCCGGGCCAATGACAATTCAAAGCCGGGTTCGCCGACATTCTATAAAATTTACGCAAATGGCAACGAACCTGAGCTGAAGGGCTCAAATGCCGAAGGTTTCACAAGCCACAAGGTTGACCAAAAGCCATGGAAAGTTCCCTACAAGTACACGCTGAAAACGGCGGCCGAAGCGAAATCTTCTGTCGTAAAAGAAGCGGGAGCCGGGGCATCGGTTATTATCGACGGTAAGGCATACTAAATTCCAATCATTTTTAGAGGCTGTCTAAGACATCAGATTAGGCAGCCATTTTTTTTCTTTTTCCGTTTTTTACAGAATGTCTGAATAATCCAAATATAAATATGCTTGCGACAAATACGAAGTAATGTTATTCTTTTAAAGATATAGAATCGGGAGATGTTTTTTATCTGCTTTTTATATGAGGAGAAATTATGTTCAGAAAGAAGATTTGTCGACTTATGTTTGCCCTGCTTTTTGCATGTGCATTAGTACCGAATATCCTGTCTTGTGCGGCTGACTCAAATGATTCTGCGAATACTGACGCGAATACTGCCCCTCAGGCTTCAGGCTCTATCACAGACCTTTCGATTTCTAAAAATCCAGACACGGCTTCAATTGCTTCTGATGGAAGCATAACATTAACAGCCAGTGCTAAAGTTTCAGGCACGACTGCAATTAACTACACTTGGACTATTAGTGACACTGATTCTGCCAGCCTTTCTGCAGACAGCGGAACTTCTGTAAAGCTTACAGGAAAAAACAATACAGAGGAAAATAAGTCTGTTACGGTGACTCTTACGGCAACGGACAGCTCGGGCAATAAAAGAATTGCCTCAACAGTAATTACTGTAAGCGCAAAAACAGCTGAAGAAACAAAATCTTTAAATGGAGTTTCTATAAGCGGAACAACAGAAATCGGGGCGAGTGCGACAGGAACTTTAACAGCGACTCCTTCTTACACTGGTGATATTGCTTCTGAAATTACATATGCATGGGAAATTTCTCCTGCTTCGGATTATGCGACGGTCAGCGGAAACGGAACAACCTGCTCTATTACAGGAAAAAACACGACGGAAACTGAGCAGAGTGTAACTGTAAAGGTAACTGCAACTTACGGCTCAACTTCAAAAACTGCAACGGCGACTGTAAAAATTGCAGGTGCGGGTCAAACGGTTACTAACGAATTCACGGGTTTAACCCTTGCTCCAAGCGCTTCTTCTGTTGCACCTGACGACACAGTAACAATTACTCCCACTGTAACTTATACAGGTTCTCTTTCTGAAAGCGACTTTACTGTTTCTGGCTGGCAGATTACTGAGGGCGGGGAATATGCGACACTTAAAGTTCCAAGTACAAGTTCCGCCCGTGCTTCATTAGAGCTTACGGGTGACAACACAAGTATTTTACAGGCAAAGAACACGACAACTTCAAGCCAGACTGTAGAAGTGAGCGTAACTGTTACTTGCGGTGATGTTACATTGACCAAAACATGTTCAGTAACAGTAGCGCCTTCAAAAGTAACATCTGTTTCTATAAGCGGCACGAATTCCATTTCTTGCAGCGGCACAACAGAACTTACGGCAGTTGTGGCAAAGACAGGAAATCCTGCAAGCATTACATATAAATGGGAAATTCCAGAGGGAGAGGGAGGCGAATATGCCGAGATTACAGGCGATGCGACTTCTGAGACGGTAACTGTCACAGGAAAGAATACAAGTGCTTCTGCTCACAATGTTAAGGTAAAGGTAACTGTAAGTGACGGAACAAATTCTGTAAGTAATACGATAGATGTGACCGTTGAAAAGAATTATTCTGCGGTAAGTGCCTTGTTCCCTGAAAATGGAGCGACAGGGGCTTATGCAGATACGCAACTGGTTTTAACTTTTTCTTCTACTCCAACTCTTGTTTCTGGAAAATCAGTTAAGATTTATACAAGTACCGGAGATTTAGTTGATACGATTGATATTCTTCCGACTTCAGATGACAGCCAGATTCCGCAGTCAGGCTCTTCATATACAACAAATGTTGGAAATCAGCAGCTTGTGCGCGTAGAAGGAAAGTCTGTTTATATTCAGCCTCATTATAATGGAAGTACTAGTGCTACAAAGCTTTCGTATGATACTGCTTATTATGTTGAAATTTCAGCCGATGCCATCACTGTGGATGGAACTTTAACAGACGGCTCTGCATGGAGTGGATTTAGCGGCAGCGATGGCTGGTCATTTACTACAAAATCTTCTCCTTCACTTTCTACTTCATCAGTGATTACTGTAAGCAATGACATTGAGTCTACTGATGCAGATTTCTTCTCTGTTTACGGGGCTTTGTTTGCACTTGCGCAAAAATCAAGTGGAGATTATGAAATTGATGTAGCGGCAACTGGAAATCCATATTACGAACTTATTTCTATCAATAACGGGGGGGCAAATGTAACTGTAAAGGGAATGGGAACTGCTTCTTATGGAAGCGATGTTGTCCTTGAATATGTAAATAATGTTTACATGAATAACTCAACTCATTATAGAACTAACTTTTACTTTAAGGGCAGCGGAAATTTAACACTTGAAAACATTACTCTTAAAAATTTAACAGAGCGCGGAGTTTCTTACACGGCAGATGGAAGCTATGCTTCAAGTGAATATCAGGCAGAGGCATTTACTTACAGTGGCAGCGCAAATGTTGCTGCATATAACTGTAGTTTTGTTTCAAAGCAAGATACGATTTTGATGAATTCAGGACGAGCTTGGTTTTATAAGTGCCATGTCGAAGGTGATGTTGATTTTATTTGGGGCAGTGCAAGTGCCGCTCTTTTTGAGGAATGTGAAATTGAGTCAATTTTAACAGAAAAGTCAGCCTATCTTACGGAAACAAGAGTCGGAACTGTAGGCGCATCAACTGTTGGAAAGGGATATGTATTCTTAAATTCAACAATAAAAGGTAACGGCGGAAGTAATGCGACTTATCTTTCACGCCTCGCCTCTTCAAATGCAAAATCTTCTCCTTCAAAAACAACTTATGATCAGGTTGCTTTTATCAACAGTACATTTGATTCTTCTGCAAAAGTTGACGCTTCTCTTTGGCTGGCAACGGATGCAAAATATCCGCGCTTTATCGAAAAGGATTCCAGCGGAAACGTTAATGTCGGCTGGAAGACATACGAAAATACAGGGATTACTCCTGTAACGACTGAATATGCAGGTGAAATTACATCTTCACTGTATGCAATGGAATATAACGGCCGTTATGCAATTTTGAACCGCCTCTATAATGTGGACTTTAGCGCATATCAGACTGTGGCAAGTGCTTCTGTATGGGATTTGACCTCGCTTGAAAGTGAATTTAAGGCAAGTACAGATTCTTCTAAGAATAATGCGTTTACTGAGCCTGACACAAGTGCAAGTACGACTGTAAAGTGGGATTTTACGACTTTGGCAGACTCAGATGCTGTTCAAGGAGCTACAACGACGGTCACTGCAACAACAGGAACTGGAACGCTTTATGTCGATGCAACAAGTGGAAAATTTGATCTTCGAGGAACAGATGCTCAGTTTAACAGCGGAACGATTGCATATATTCCTGCAAGCGTGGGAGATACGATTAGCGTTACTTTGTATAGCGGCACTTATACACTTGGAAGTACAACTGCAAGTGGAAAAACAACAGAAATTACAGTTACCGCCAGCGATTTGACTACATACAATGGTGTTTCATGTGTTGCGTTGACCGCAACCGGTAATGAGTATTTGTATAACATTGCTCTTGAGCCGGGGGAAGATTCTGGGGACAGCGGAGAAACTGTGGATAATACAATTCCTGGCAGCTGGACATGGACTTCAGCAGATTTTGGAGATGGAATTACAACTGATAACACAGCGATTTCCGATGGAACAGAACTGGGATATGTTACTATCAGTGGAACAGGTGCAATATGGCGAGTAAGTGGTTCTGCTGTGTATTGTGTACAAACTGGAAAAACGACTAACGGATGCCTTAAATTTACAACTTCCGAAACTGCTACAATTACAATAGTTGCCGCAAGTACGGGTAGTTCAAACAAAAGTGATGCAATTTTAAGTACATCGACAGATACAAGTGGAGCAATTGCTGAATCAGACGGGGTGACAACTGTTACAGGCTCAAATCCGCAGACAACTTTGACTTATAATAATGTACCTGCTGGTACATATTATTTTGGGGCGTTCCCTGCTTCAACAAATGGTCGTGGAACAAGGGTTTATTCAATTACTGTAACATCAGGTACGACATCCCTTTCTTCCGTAACAATCAGCGGAAATTCTTCTGTAAAAGTTGGTTCTCAAATCACTCTTACTGCAACACCAAATGTTTCAACGACAAGTGCCTACACCTGGACTGTAACAGGCGGCACAGGAAGCGCTTCAGGTTCATCTACGACAAACACACTCACCCTTACCGGTATTACTGCTGGAACTGTGACAGTAACGGCAGACATAGATGGTATTACAAGTGCGGCTTACACAGTGACGGTAAAAGAGGCGGGAAGTACACCGACAATCAGCCTTAATGACACTCCGACAGGTTATGCGGCGGAAGGAAGTCCTAGCTGGAACACTGATACATCAAAGATTGTAACAGTAACAAATGCAAAAGATTTGAAAAAATATGCATCTCAGGGCGGATATGTTATCTATGTAGACGGAATGATTGATATGACGACTGATGACGGAACGGCTTCTATGCTCCCTACCTCGGCTTCTGACGACAATGCAAATTTGGGAAACTTCATTGCTAACCACTATGGAAATTGGAGTGGCACAAAATACACATCATGGTCTGCATGGAGAACAGCCTACGCTGCGGCAAATTCTTCGACATCAGATTGGGATTCAAGCTCGTCTAAAAATACTGATTCAATGGATGGTTATGAATATCAGCTTTACAATGACTACAAGAACCAGATTATGATTAAGCCAGCTTCAAATACAACTATAATCGGAAAAACATCTGAAAGCGGTATAAAAGGAGGCTCATTCTATATTGAAGGTTCTTCAAGTACTGAAAAAAAGAATATTCAAATCCGCAATCTCATAATTCGCGATGCCTTTGACCCTTTCCCGCATCACGAAACTTCTTCTGGCTCATCAGACGGTTGGAACGCCCAGTATGACGGCATTACATTGAAAGGCACAAATGTCTCAAACATCTGGATTGACCATTGCACTTTCGAGGACACAATCAGTGTCGGCTGGAACGGATTTGCTACTGTTGCCGTAATTGATGGGGAAGAAACAGACAATCACAAAAACATGTGGCAGACTTATGACGGAATGCTTGATATCGCGGGAACTGTTGAGAATGTAACGATTTCTTACTGCAAGTTTGTCAACCACGATAAGGTTATGTTGCTTGGAAACGGTTCTTCGGATACAGGAACAAAAACAATAACAGTGCATCACTGTTATTTCAAGGATTCTGTCCAGCGCTTGCCGATGGTTCGATATGCAAATGTTCATCTTTACAACAATTACTATACATTCTCTAAGAGTGAGGGCTACACATCAACATCAACGGTTAATGTTCGTGATAGTGCCAAAGTCAATTCAGAATACAACTATTTCGACTTTACAGGAGATTTGCAATATAGCTATTCGGATGGAGGAAACTCTACAGGCTCATTGTATTATGCAAATGACTATGGAGTTGCCAGCAGCAATATTAGCCTGTCTAGTATGGGAAGCAAGGCTTCAACCTCAACAAAAGTATTCGATATTCCTTATTCTTACACCCCGGATTCCGCTTCCGATGTGCCGACCGAAGTCACTGAAAACGCCGGTGCGGGAGTCTGGTCTGTAGAAGAGTAATACTGGAAAACAGGAGAAATATATTATTATGAAAAAATTGCATCTGCTGAAAACCGCTGCGGTCTCATTTTTGACGCTTGCCTTGTTATTTGAGGGCTGCTCCAGTGATTCAGTTGTTGATGAGTTAAAAAGCGAATCTACTTCTTCTCAGGAAGAGCCACAAAAAGAAGAGGCCTCGGCAGAGACTTCATGGTGGAAAGCTGAAGATTATGACACCGTGACAAGCCCATGGACTGGCAATCAGACTTTAGGAATTATGACCGTTATTGCAAAATCGGGATCTAAAGCTACTCTTGAAGAAAGAAGTGCAAGTGTAGGCGACTACACATTCGCAAAAGCATTTTCTTCTGGCGGTGGCGGCGATACTTCAAGCAATGCTTTGAAGTTTACGCTGTCTGGAGCTGGAAAAATCACGGTATATGCGGCGGCCGCCGGCTCTTCTGGAGAACGAAAACTTATGCTTAAAGTTGCTTCTGCGGATGCTCAGTCTTTGGGAACAACGAGTACGACTGCTGCGGCATATGAATATTCATACTCTGGTACTGGCAGTGCGGACTGTTATTTGTATTCATCAAATTCAAGCATAAATATTTATGCAGTTAAGCTTGAAATAGAAGGCACGAAGGCTGTCGAGATTGTATATCCCGAAGCTGTCACTTTAAATAAAACTTCACTTTCATTAGATGCAGGTAAATCGGAATCTGTCACTTTAACCGCAACGATTTCTAATGAGGCCAGTGTTACGAGTGGCTATAAAACTCTTACCTGGTCATCATCCGATTCAAGTGTCGCAGGGGTTTCTTCATCAGGAGTCGTAAGGGCGAAAAAAGCTGGAAAGACAACAATTACAGTCTCTACGGTCAATGGAAAGACTGCTGAATGTTCTGTTACTGTAACTGGTGAGAGTGCGAATGCAATTCAAGTAAGTGACTTTCCGACTGGCTGGGCAAGCTATGTTGGCAGCACATATTATGATAAAACAAGCGCAAACACTCCTCCTGACTCATCTACGGGTACAAGCGGAGGTTACGGAGCGGCTTCTGGCAAGATTTACACGGTTTCAACTCGCACAGCCTTGCAGTCGGCACTTTCTGGAAACGATAGAAAAATCATCTACATTGACGGCATGATTGACATGACGGATGGAATGTTGCCTGCAAAAGCCAATACTTCATCGACGGCTTTGGACTCATGGATTAAAAGTCAGGCCTCTTCTCTTACGAATTCATCTTCTTATGGGGATGTGTCTTCTAAAGTTACTTCTCTTGTCACATGGAAGACCTGGTATGCATCAGGAGTTAAAAGCACAGCTGACGAAAGCGGAGTTTACAAAACTGCAAGGAGCAGTCTGAGCAGCAAGTATGGCTCAATAATAAAGCTAAACATACCGTCGAACACTACAATCATCGGTCTTACGGAAAGCAGCGGCATAAGGGGCGGATGTATAAAGATTTCTGGAGCAAGCAATGTTGTAATCAGGAATCTCTTTATTCAGGATTCTTTTGACCCATTCCCGCAGATTGAGAAAGGCGACGGATTCAACGCAAACTGGGACGGAATCGAGATTTCAAATTCAGCTAAATATATTTGGATTGACCACTGTACGATTCAGGACACGATTGCGACAACAGACGATGATTTTGACCACATAAAGCTGAGCGATGGTGAAGAACTTAAATATCAGGTTTTCGACGGACTCTGCGACATCAAACAGGCAAGTGATTTTGTCACAGTCTCTTACTGTAAATTCGCAAATCACGACAAGACAAGCTTGATTGGACATTCGTCTTCATACACCGCTGACTTGAACCATCAGACGATTACTCTTCACCATAACTATTACTACAACTGTAATCAGCGTTTGCCTATGGTTCGCTTTGCAACAATCCACATATACAATAATTTTTATGAAACTTCTGGCGGACGCGGAAATTCATATTGTATCGGATTGCGGGAGCAGAACAGAGTTTATGCAGAGAACAATTATTTTGGAAGTGGCGTAACACCAACTTCAAACAGTCAGGGTGATTACTATTTTACCGGCAACTATGGTTACAGCAATGCAGGAAGCGCGGCATGGACTCCGTCTGAATGGTATTCATATACGGCGGATACTGCGGCTAATGCAAAAAGTCTTGTCGTAAACAATGCTGGTGCTGGAATGTGGCCTGTAAAGCAGTAAAAATAAACTCTTCTTCTTTTTGAAGTGCACCCCTAAAACTGGACAAATAAAGTTCAATTTTAGGAGGTGCATTTTTTATGTCCAAATACTCAAAAGAGTTCAAATTAAAGATTGTCTTAGACTATATTGAAAAACATATAAGTCCGGGACAACAGGAAAA
>JAFUHS010000103.1 GCA_017468745.1 Treponema sp.
CGCCAGTCTTTATGGATTCTAAGACGGGAAAGGTGGGCGTTCAGTACACAATGGACATCATTGAGCCTTGCGGCCTGGTAAAATTCGACTATCTTGGACTCAAAACCCTTTCCCTCATCCGCTACGCAGAGAACATCATCAACAAGCATAAAAAGCCGGGCGAACCTGACTTTGTCTGCGCAAATGTGAGCGAAACTGACCCGAAAACTTTTGAGCTTTTTAAGCGGGGCGACTCAGCGGCTGTATTCCAGTTTGAATCCCCCGGTATGCAGAAAATTTTGCGCCAGTTCCAGCCGGAAAGACTGGAGGATTTGGTCGCCTTGAACGCCCTTTACAGACCGGGACCGATGGATTACATTCCGAACTACATCGACGGAAAATGGAAGCCTGAGACGATTCACTATCCTGACCCCTGTCTGGAGCCGATTCTGAAGGAAACTTACGGCGTTATGGTCTATCAGGAACAGATTATGCAAGTTTCCCAGAAAATCGCGGGATTCTCCCTTGGAGGCGCGGATATGCTCCGCCGAGCCATGGGTAAAAAGAAGCCTGAAGTCATGATGGGAAAAAAAGTTGAATTCGAGGAAGGTGCTGTCAAACAGGGCTTTACCAAAGAACATGCCGACGAAATTTTCGAAATCATGATTCCATTCGCGGGCTACGGCTTCAATAAGTCTCATGCGGCGGCATATTCTGTCCTGGCATACCGCACGGGCTGGCTAAAAGCAAACAAGCCGGCTGAATTTATGGCGGCAAACCTTACCAACGAAATCACTTCTACGGATGGACTTCCTGCCTATATTGAGGAAGCCAGAAGGATTGGAGTTCCTGTAGATCCGCCTGATGTAAACCGCTCTGACGCCATATTCGATGTCGTCGACGGTCACATTGTATTCGGCTTCAAGGGAATCAAGGGAATGGGAGACGGAGCCGCCAGGGCAATCGTAAAAGAGCGGGAAGAAAACGGTCCTTACAAAGATTTCATGGACTTTTTGATTCGTGTCATCGGGGCAAAAGAAGAGCTTACTCCGGAAGAAAAGGCTGCCGGGAAGATTGCGGGGCGGTCTCCAATCAATAAAAAAGCGGTTGAAGTCCTCATTAAATGCGGTGGATTCGATAATCTCGATAAAAATCGGCCGACTTTGATTTTGAATCTCGACCGAGCCTATGCCTATGCTGAAAAAATCGCTTTGGGAAGCGATGACGGACAGCTCTCGCTCTTTGGTGACACTGACGAAAAAGAATATACCGATTATGTGTTTGAGGAAGTGGAGGATTGTTCACGCCTGGAAAAACTCAACATGGAGAAAGATTTGATCGGATGCTATGTCTCAGGTCATCCTCTTGATGATTATAAAAAAGCTTACGACAAGGCAACGGTCAATTCACTTACGATTGCGAGGGCTGCAAAAGAGGACAAGGCTTTAAAAGATGCAATGGCAGCGGCAAACGGCGGAAATGCCTGGAAAGCCAGAAATACAGGAAAAGTTCATACGGCCGTTGGAATGGTGACTGAATTGCGGGCAATACGCACCAAGCATGGTGAAGGCCCGGAAATGGCATTCGCCAAGTTACAGGACTATAACGGCTCCTTGGATCTTACTTTCTTCCCGAAAACATGGGAAGTTCTAAAAGGCAAGATTCAGAACGATACGGTCTACGCTTTCAAAGGCAAAGTCGATTCCACTCGTGAACAGCCCAGTTTGCTCGTGGATTCAATCGAAGACCCCGATGTCTTGCAGGAAAAAGCCATTGAGGAAGTTCACATTCAGCTAGAAAGCGGCTTCAATGATGAAAAGCAGATTTTCAACTTAAAGGAATATCTGTTTGGCGGCAATGGAAACTGTTCGATTTACTTCCATATCGACACTGGCACGGACACCTACATCGTCAAGGCCTCAAATCAGCTTACCGCACCTGCAACGAAAGAATTCGCCGAGGATCTAAAGGCAATTCCTTTCGTAAAGGATGTCTGGTTCATTTAAAAGAGCGAACCCTGCATTTTTCTTTGTCTTTTTTCAGAGAAAATAGTATATTTATTTTATGAATACAAACGGAATTTTTGCGATTTTATCCTCAGTCGTCTCGATTTATATTTTGCTCTGCTTTATTCGGGTCATGCTTTCATGGTTTCCTGGAGCGGAGTATTCTAAATTCGGGCAGGTTCTCTGTCAGATGTGCGACCCTTATCTTGATATTTTCCGCCGTCTCCGCTTTTTACGCTTTTCGTCATTTGATTTTACTCCGGCTATAGCTATCTGTGTTTTGATGGCGCTCCAGGCTTTTTTTAACAGCCTTGCCACAGGTCAGGGCTTCCGGCTTTCAACGATTCTTGCCATGCTGGTTATGCTGGTGGGTAATATCCTCACATCCCTTCTGGGCTTTCTTGCGGTGATTATCCTTGTGCGTCTGATTGCTTATCTCATTGTTGGTGACGGAAATTCTTCTTATTCAATTTGGACTGTAGTTGACCGCACTCTTTCACCGATAATTTTCAGGATTGCAGGAGCCTTCTTCCGTGGCCAGCCACTTTCCTTTGTAAAGGCTCTCGTCACATCCTTAATCGCGCTTGTAGTTTGCTCACTTTTGATTTCCTATGTGGTTCGCGTTCTCGGCGGCTTGATTTCAATGATTCCAATCTGATTTTCATAAAATAAAAACTCGCCGCGACAGGAGGCCGGAATGCATCTTTCTGAATTGAACAATTCGATTTCGTCTCTGCCGGGAATCGGCGCGGCAAAACAGGCTCTCTTCGCCCGGCTCAATATTTTTACGATTTCGGACTTGCTTCAGTTCTACCCCCGGGATTACGAAGACCGCACCCAAAAAATCACGATTTCCCAGAGCCTACAAAATCAGACTGGAAAAATTCACACAATTGCACAGATTGTCGGTCATGAATGGTTCGGTTACGGCCGCATGAAAACCTTAAAACTCATCGCCACGGACGGAAGCGGCAGTGTGGAGTTGGCCGCTTTTGGTCGTGCTTTCCTTGAAAAAACTCATCCGGTGGGGCAGATTGTCGCCCTTAGCGCAAAATGCGAGGTCAAATTCGGAAAATACCAGTCCACTTCCTTTGAGCTTTCAAAAATCGCTGACGGCGGAAATCTCGCCTCTTTTGAGGGGATCGCCGTTCCTAACAGCCGGGTATTCCCTGTTTATCCCCTCACCGAGGGACTGACCAGCAAAATCGTCAGTAAGACAGTACAGGCGGCTTTCAGTCAGTTTTGCCTTGGTCTTGAAAACGACTTGCCGGAAGAAATCATCGAAAAACGCCATCTCCTTTCCAAAAAAGAAGCCCTGCGACAGATTCACTTTCCAAAAACCCTTAGCGAGGCAATCGGGGCGAGAAATACTCTGGTCTTTGAAGAGCTTTTCTTATTCCAAAAAACTCTGGCCGAGCGGGCAATCGCACACCGGGGGAAGCTTCCAAAAATCGAGCTGGATTCGGCAGAAAGCCAGCAAAAGCTGTTCTCAGAAGAAGAATTTGCCGCAAATCTTTCCACGAGGCAGAAAAATCTCCTCGCCCGCCTTCCATACAAACTCACGGCCGACCAAATGAGCGTAATCGCCCTGATGAACGAGGACATCGACAGAAATTACGGATTCTGTAAGAACAGTTGTCGCGAGGGGGTAGGGAGCGACGACATAGCCGTCAAAACCTGTGAGACAGGTTTTGAGCGAGTCTCGGTGAAGGTTATGTCTGAACCGACTTTCCCCTCCCCACACTATTCAATGCGCACCCTTCTGCAAGGCGATGTCGGCTCTGGAAAAACGCTGGTTTCCTTTTTTGCAGCCCTGCGGGTGATTGACTACGGCGGACAAGTGGCTTTAATGGCTCCAACGGAACTTCTTGCCCGTCAGCACGCCGAAAATGCCGCAAAACAATTGGAAGCCGTAGGGGTCAGCGTCGCTTATCTTACAGGCAACATCAAGACAAAGGGGCGGGACAATCTTCTTTCTGCCCTAAAAAAAGGCGAAATCAATCTCGTAATCGGCACCCACGCCCTTTTTTCAAAAAGCGTTCAGTATCACGACCTTGCCCTCGCAATTATCGACGAACAGCACCGCTTCGGCGTCATGCAGCGGTCGGCAATCCTTGACAAAGGCCGTACTTCTGTCGTCGCCACGGACAAATTCGCCCAGCCGCCTTTCCGTGAGCCAAATCTTCTGATGATGAGCGCGACTCCGATTCCACAGACGCTGGCACTCACTGTCTTCGGCGACCTTGATGTCCGCACCATTCACACAATGCCTCAGGGACGAAAGCCCGTCATCACATATCTTACAAAGGCGGGCAACGAGCGAAATGCCTACGAAGCTGTGCGAAAAGAGCTGAACGCCGGTCATCAGGCTTATTTTGTCTACCCGGCCATTGAAGGAAATATGGATTCCAATGATGGAGAATTCGGCACGGACTCTTTCGGAAAACAAAAATCTCCCTTGAAGTCCGCCGAGGAAAGCTTTGAATTCCTGCAAAATCAAGTCTACCCGAATTTCAAGTGCGCCCTGATTCACTCAAAAGTCGATGAGGAAGAGCAGAACCGCATTTTACAGGATTTCAGGGAGAATAAAATTCAAGTGCTGGTGGCGACCACCGTCGTGGAAGTGGGCGTTGATGTGCCCAATGCCACCTGCATGGTCATCGAGCAGGCGGACAGATTCGGACTTGCCGCCCTGCATCAGCTTCGCGGACGGGTAGGGCGGGGCAGCGCTCAATCCTACTGTTTTTTGATTTACCGGGCCAACATCACCGAAAACGGAATCGAGCGCATGAAAGCCCTGCACGAGACCAGCGACGGATTTAAAATCGCCGAGGAAGATTTGCGTCTGCGCGGTCCTGGCGAAATCACCGGCACGGCTCAGAGCGGAGAGCTGGCCTTTAAAATAGCAAATCTCGCTCGTGACGAAAAAATCATGATGGAAGCAAGAAAAGAGGCTTTTTCTGCTTTAATGTGATATAATGCAATCATGAAAAGAATATTATGTTTTGGTGATTCAAACACCTGGGGCTACATTCCCGGAACCGGGGATTTTCTCCGCTATGACGAAAATACCCGCTGGACTTGCCTTTTGCAGAAAAAACTTTCATCCAAGGCAGAAATAGTCGAGTTCGGTTTGTGCGGCTGCGAGTCTGGAGACTGGGGCGAAGAAAAGCCCTTTAATACTGACGCGCAGAGCCTCTTTCCTTCTGTATTTTTCGCATCTCTTCCTCTTGATGTGGCCATTATCATGCTCGGCTCAAATGATGTGAAGAAATTCAATTGCTGGGCAAGCGGAAGCACGGCCCGTAATGTAAGGGAACTGATTCAGACTGCAAAAGTATTCAGTCCTGCCACAAAAATCGTTCTTGCATCTGCCGTAAAGCTTGATGAGCGGATTGTTTCTGACCCCAAGTACACGATTCAGGCAGTGGAAGATTCCTGCCTTTGCGCTCAGGAAATCCAGCGGCTTGCCAAAGAAGAGAATTTGCCTTTCTTCGACACCAACGCCTTTGTAAAAGAGCTGGGCGTGGACGGCTGTCATTTTACCGCCGCTTCACACGCCGCCTTTGCAGATGGAATGGCAGACTTTCTTCTTAAAATGGGAATTTAAGCTACATAAGCCTCAAGCCGTCTTCTTCGTGAAGGTGACTGGAGGGTCTGGACGGCACTTTTCTCAATCTGGCGGATTCGTTCTTTTGTAAGACCGCAGGCATCGCCGATTTCTTTGAGAGACATTGCTTTGTATCCGTTCAGACCGTAACGCATACGCAAAACCCGCTCTGCCTTTGGCTTCAAGGTTTTTAGCGCCCCGTCCACATCTTCTTTGAGTGCTGATGTAAGGGCTTCCTGTTCCGGCGTCGGATTGATTTCGTCCCGGAAAGTATCTCCGAAGACAGCCCCGCTTTTCTCAGCGTCGATTGGAGCGTCCAGACTTATCATATCCCGGTTAAAGTTGAGCAGATCGCGGACATAGCTTGTCTTCATGCCCAGAATCTTTGCGATTTCCCTTGTCTGCTCTTCTTCTGCCTTGTCGCTCTCAACGAGGCTTCGGGCTTTCTCAATCTGGTAAAGCTCATTCACCTTGTTTGAAGGCAAGCGGATTGCCCGGCTTCGGTCGCTCAGTGCTTTCTGAATGCTCTGACGAATCCACCAGACTGCATAAGAAATAAATTTGTATCCTTTTGACACATCAAAGTGGTCGACGGCCGCCATGAGACCGATATTTCCCTCGCTGATTAAGTCCATGAGCTCAAATCCACGGTTCTGGTAAGTCTTTGCAATGGCAACGACAAAGCGGAGATTGGCGTTTACCAGTTTGTTTTTCGCAGCCTTAGAGCCGGCGGCGGCCTTGACAGCCAGGTCTTTTTCCTCGTCCGCAGTCAAAAGCGGAATTCTGTTCAAATCTTTCAAGTAAGCATCCATTGTCTCGTCGTTGTATTTCATTGCCGTCTCCTGTAAAAAATGACTGTATTCACGAAGAATATAGCAAGAATCGTGCCAAGAAAAGCTTGAAAATTAAAAATATGGGGGCTCCCCTGCTATGCAGGGTCGGGTCTTCCGCACTTCCGCGCAAAATGCGCTCCATTCTTCCGCTCAGTCGCCGGCTCCCTCGCTCCAGAACGCGCTTGGCGCGGTGCTCCACCCCCTAGCCCGTGAAAGCACAATAGAAAGATAAAAGTTTTCGTGTCAAAAATACACAGTGACTTTCTTTTCAGTTGAATTTGGGTCATTTTGATACATCTCTGGTTTTTTGTTGATAAAATCTAAAAAATCTGTCATCCTATTGTTGTCTATTGGTAGAGATTTTATAAGGAGCCTTTATGGTAACTTTTTTTGTTGCTTTAGCTATCCTAATCGCTGGTTACTTTGTGTACGGCTTTCTTGTAGAAAGAATCTTCAAGCCTACTGACGCTCCAACTCCCGCAATCGCGAATCCTGATGGCGTAGATTATGTTCCCATTTCCACGCCAAAAGCTTTCCTTATCCAGCTCTTGAATATCGCAGGCCTTGGTCCGATTTTCGGTGCTGTTTCCGGGGCTATGTGGGGGCCTTGTGTATATATCTGGATTGTGTTCGGCACACTTTTAGCTGGAGCGGTTCATGATTTTCTTTCAGGAATGCTTTCGGAACGCAATGACGGAGCTTCAATTTCTGAAGTGACAGGCAAATATCTTGGACCTATCATGCACAATGTCATGCGGGTTTTCTCCGTTCTCCTTCTTGTTCTCATAGGCGTTGTCTTTATGGTCGGGCCTGCGGGACTGCTCGCATTGCTCACTCCTGACTGGCTTAATGTCCGTGTCTGGACAATCATAATTCTTTTTTACTATTTCCTCGCCACGCTCCTTCCTATTGATAAAATCATCGGAAAAATTTATCCCGTTTTTGGGGTCCTGCTTATTCTGATGGCAGTGGGAATCATCATAGGAACATTCATTCACTCTGGAGAGCGGCCGATGATGGAACTTACGCTTAAAAATCTCTATCCCGGCACAATTGATGATGCTGGCAAAGTTATGGGTGTCCGTCCGATTTGGCCTCTTATGTTCATTACGGTTGCTTGTGGTGCGATTTCAGGCTTTCACGCGACTCAGTCTCCTATTGTCTCCCGTTGTATCAAAAGTGAAAAAGAAGGACGCAGAATTTTCTATGGTGCGATGGTCGTTGAGGGAATCATTGCCCTTATCTGGGCAAGCGCGGCCGTCACATTTTTCTGGGACAAGGATGGGAGCGGAACTGGTCTTCTGGCACTAAAATCAATCGGTGGCGGTAATTCAAATTCCATTTATGATATGTGTGCTGCCCTTCTTGGTAAAATCGGTGGCCCGATTGCTCTCCTTGGCGTTATTGTCTGTCCGATTACATCTGGCGACACGGCTTTCCGAAGCGCACGAATGACTATTTTTGACTGGTTCAAGCTTGATGAAAAGAATATCTGCGTCCGACTTTCGGCTGCTATTCCCCTTTTGCTCATCGGTTACGCCATTTCTTTTGCAAACTATAATGTAGTATGGCGATACACCTCTTGGTCAAATCAGGCTCTGGCAATGATTGTTTTATGGGCAGGCTCAGTCTATCTTGCAACGAATTACGAAAATAAAAACCGCTGTTGGATTGCCGTCCTTCCCGCTACATTTATGACAGCCGTTTCAATCACATATCTTTTCTATGCGCCTGAGTGCTTCAATCTCGGCGCAAGAGGGGAGACAGGCTTGACAATTTCTTATGCGGCAGGAATCCTCGTTGCTCTTGTCTGTCTGGCGATTTTCTTGTTAACGGCTTACCGGAATCCAAAGGCAAGCCTTGAAAGGCAAAAAAGAATCGTCATCGGCCGGAAATAATCTTTAAAGGGGGAGCCTCTATGTAGATATCCCCTTTGTCATTTTCTCAAAATCTCACTAGAATCATCTCATGCAGACGCTTTCCCTTACATCAGGCTCAATTTTCCGCAACATGGTCAGTTTTTCCCTTCCCCTTGTATGCACGAATCTTTTGCAGGTGCTTTTCAGCATGGTGGACATTTCTGTGGCAGGACATTTTGCGGGAACTCATGCCTTAGGGGCGGTGGGCTCAACACCACAGCTTCTTTTCCTTTTTGTAGGACTTTTAATGGGCTTGGGAAGCGGAGTGAATGCGATTTGTGCCTACTATATCGGTGCAAAAGATAAAAAATCTCTTTCCGAGACAATTCATACGGCGGCCATTCTTTCCTTCGCATCTGGATTGATGCTGCTTTTTGCGGGGATTATTTTTGCCCGCCCGATTCTTTCCGCCATGAACACTAAGCCCGATCTTCTTGATGACGCGGTTCTCTACTTTAAGATTTACATGCTTTCCATGCCAGCTAGTGCCGTCTACAATCTTGGAAACGGCATTTTCTCTGCGGCTGGTGACACCAAAAAGCCCCTTTATTTCCTTCTTCTGGCCGGCATTTTTAATGTGATATTGGACTTGCTTTTCGTCATAGCCTTTGGCATGGGAGTGCGGGGAATTGCTTTTGCCACGGTGATTTCCCAGTATATTTCGGCGATTCTCATTATGATTTTCCTGATTTTACGAAAGGATGAGCTTCGTTTTTCTTTCCGCCTGCTAAAAATCGAGAGGGGAAAATGCCTTAAACTGCTTTCAGTGGGACTTCCTGCCGGCTTGCAGAACGCGATTTTTGCATTTGCCAATGTATTCGTGCAAATCGGCGTGAATTCCTTTGATTCGACCATGGTTGCCGGAAATTCTGCCAGCGCAAACATCGACCCCCTTATTTACAATATGATGGCAGGCTTTTATGTGGCCTGCTCAACTTTCATCGCTCAGAATTACGGGGCAAACCTTCGCCCGCGCGTTAAAAAATCCTTTTTCGCTTCCCTTACCTTTTCTTTCGGAATTGGCCTTCTTCTGGGAACTTTCCTGTTTATATTCGGACGAGAAACCCTAATGCTCTTTACTACTGATGACGCAGTCCTTGAAATGGCCCTGCGCCGCACTAAAATCATGGCATTTTCTTACTGTGTCTCGGCTTTCATGGATACGGCAATTGCGGCTTGCCGGGGATTGGGAAAAACTCTTGTGCCGTCAGTCTTTGTCTTTTTAGGTTCCTGTGCCTTCAGGATAGCCTGGATTTACACTGTTTTCGCTCACTTTAAAACAATCGAATCTCTTTTCCTTCTATATGTATTCAGCTGGGGTATCACCGCGATTTTTGAGACGATTTATTTTATCAGGCTTTATCGTCAGGCTTTTAGTCCCTTACAGAATTGAGTTTTTCCGGTTGTCTCTTTTAGGAATTTAAATTCTTTTTTCTTTGTGTTATAATTCTTTTTATGATTCGACTGGTCGCTTTTTTAGGAAATTACGGTGAAGAATACAAAAACACAAGGCACAATGTGGCCTGGCTCTTCGCGTCTCAGCTTCCTTTTTACAATAAATTTTACTTTCAGAATAAGTTCAGGGGCGATTATGCCGTCGTGGAAACCCGCACTCTTGCCCAGTGGATGGGCGAGACTGGCCTTTACACCACGAAGGATGGCGGCGCGCCCAGAGTTCCAGAAAACGCCCCCGAAAAAATCTATTTTTTAAAGCCCCTCACCTACATGAATCTCAGCGGGGAGTCAATCGGAGAACTTGCACATTTCTTTAAAATCAGCAATGATGAGATTTTAGTGGTTCATGACGAGCTGGAGCTTCCTATCGGTACGGTCAGCCTTAAATGGAGCGGCGGTTTGGGCGGTCATAACGGACTTCGCTCAACAAAAGCCGTCCTTGGCACGGCTGATTTCTGGCGGCTCAGGTTCGGCATCTCAAAGCCCGCAAATGTAAACATCGCCGACTATGTGCTTTCAAGTTTTACCGCTGACGAAAAAATCATTCTTGCCCAGGAATTTGTTCTTGTGAACGAAATGTTCTGCAAGTTGCTTCTTTCCACCGAACCGAACAGAATCTTGCAGGGCTGGAGCAAAAAACGGATAATCGAAAACTGAAAACGGAAAGTTGAAATATGAAAACTGAAAAAAAAACGACAGAATCTTCATTTTCTCATTTTTATGATGTTGTAAAGGCCGTGCGAAAGGGCTGCCCCTGGGACAAGGATCAGACGCCCCTTTCCCTGCGCTCAACTTTCTTTGAGGAGACCTGTGAGGCAATCGACGCGCTTACTCAGGAGGACCCGACCCATGTCAAAGAGGAACTGGGGGATGTGCTTTTAAATGTGATTCTGATTGCCTATCTTTTTGAGGAAAAGGGGCTTTTCACCGTGCAGGAAGTGATTGACGGAATCGCCGAAAAACTGGTTCGCCGTCATCCCCATGTATTCGCCCAAAGTGAAGGCAAGTCTCAGGTAAAGGAAGATGTTTCTGGCAATCCCGAAAAGGTTCTCAATCAGTGGGAGCGGATTAAAGAAAATGTGGAAGGGCGAAAAACTGATTCGATTCTTGATTCAATCCCGGAGAATTTCCCGCCCGTACTCAAAGCCTACAAGATGTTCAAAAAGGCTTCAAAGGCCGGCTTTGACTGGAATTCTCTTTCTGAAGTGCGCATGAAATTCTGTGAGGAGCTTGCCGAAATGCACGATGCCCTTATCGATGTGGAGCAGAAATTCAAATATGAGGGTGAAAAGCCCTTCACTGTTTCAAGCGGCAATAGTGAATTGGACGAGGCTCAGCTTCACCTTGAAGAGGAATTCGGAGACGCCCTCTTTTCTTTGATTAACTATGGTCGCTGGCTTGGAATCGATTCAAATATTGCCTTGCAGAGAGCAATTAAAAAATTCGAATATCGCTTTCATCGTGTGGAAGAAGGTCTGAAAGAAAAAAATATTCCTATGAATCATGAGCATCACCGGGATATGATGGATTTTTGGAATGAGGCTAAGGGCGTAAAATAATTCGTCCAGCCTATTTTCGATTGTATTTTTGCTTTTTATTCGGTATATTTATAGCATGAGAATTTTTAACGACAAAGACGAAGAGAAAAAGTCTGAGCAGAAGGAAGACTCTCTTTCTGAAAAATTTTTGAAAACCCGCCAGATTATTTTGAGCGGCGAGATTAACGAAGAGAACACGGCAAAGGTCATCAAACAGCTTCTTTTGCTTGAGGCAGACAGCGACAAGCCGATTTACATTTACATCGATTCCCCCGGCGGCTCAATTGATTCAGGTTTCGGCATTTACGACATGATTCGCTTTATCAATGCGCCTGTTTACACAATCGGTACAGGTCTTATCGCCAGCATGGGCTCAATCATTTTGCTTTCCGTGCCAAAAGAGCGCCGTTTTGCCCTTCCCAACAGCCACTATCTCATTCACCAGCCTTTGATTGGCGGAGTGGCTCGTGGGGTTGCGACAGACCTTGAAATTCAGGCCGAAGAAATCGCAAAATCAAAAAAGAAGCTCATTAAACTCATTGCGGCCGAAACCGGCAAGAGCGAGGAGCAGGTCGAAAAGGACTGTGACCGCGACCACTGGCTCACCGCCGAAGAAGCCTTGGACTACGGTCTGGTAAGCAAAATCGTTTCTAAGCGTGCTGATTTGCAGTAGTCGCATGATAAAATTATGCAATTTGAGTTAACGAAATCGCTTATCGAAAGCATAATTTTCTCTATGGAAGACCAGAATGGAGAATTTGCTTTCGATGCCGCCAGCGGCTCTGTGATTTCGCTTGAATCCCTGCTGCAGTCAGAAGTTGAGGAACTTGACGGGCAGGATGCTTTGTATTCTTTGCCGCATTGGTCTTCTAATGACGGCTTTGAAATTATGGAAGACTTTGCTGAAAGCGTGCGTGTGCCTAAAGTTCGCGCGGAACTTGAGCAGGTTCTTTCAAATGGAAGGGGGGTATTCAGGAATTTTAAAAATGTTTTGAGCCGTTATCCGCAGATTGAAAAGCAGTTTCATGCCTTTAAGCAAAAAAAAATGCGTTCGGTCGTGGTGGAATGGTACAATTCGCTCCGTGAATCTTGGGGTCTGGAAAAACTGAGTCAGGATTTTGATGAATATGATGTACTGGTTCAGTCTGATTTTGAATTCCGGCCATACAATCCTGCTAAGGACAGTGATTGCATCCTCACAGAAGCGAAAAAAATCGCTGATGAAATAAAAGCAGAATACGATAGCAATCCGGCTAAAGCACTGGCTCATTTTTGGCTGTGCAGGTTTGATTATGAAAGCCTCTCTGCATCGGGCGGAATTGTGTGCCGCACCTTGTCAGAAGAATTTGCAGGCTGTCTTTTATTCTCAGGTTGCGAACCTTTTGCAGAAAATGTCGTGGCTCTCACCTCATTTTTTGTCAATCAGAATTACCGAGGCTTAGGAATTACCAGAGAGCTTTTTTCACGCGGTATTTCCCAGTTAAAAGAGCAGGGAATTCAGTATTTTATTATTGTTGATTCAGTAATACCAGATTATATCGAGCCCTTGTTAGCCCGTTGTGGATTTGAAAAAAAAGGCTCTGCTTATGTGCTTGAATTAACAGAAAAGAAATTTAGCCAATCTTAATAAGGAGATTTTTATTATGGCATTTAGAAGAAATTTCAGACACAATTTCCGTCAGAATCGTGAAATTGACCTTGATCAGGCAGCTAACTATCTCAAAGATCTTGTTGCAAAAGTAAAAGCTAATCCTGATGAACTTGAAGCACTCAAAAAAGTCTTCAAAAAGAATGTTCCGCTTACACTTCGTTCTTATGTTGCGGCTTACCTTCTTAAAAACTCTGGCGGAGCAATTTTCAGATTCAATGCTCACAAAGACCGCGAAGATTTCCATGCAAACCGCGAAGAGCGTTTTAACCGTTACGAGCGTGCTGAAGCTCCTGCTGCAGAGGATGCAGCTTCTCCAGCTGAGCCCCGTGAGCGATTTACACGGGTTCAGATTCCTGCAGAAAATTCAGAGACTGTATTCGTAAGCATCGGCCGAAACCGCCGCGTTTTCCCTCGTGACCTCGTCGGTCTTTTTATCAGCGTCGCAGGCATCGAAAAAGAGCGCATCGGTGATATCCGTGTTCTCGCAAACTACTCTTTCGTTCAGCTTTTCAAAGAGGATGCCGAGAAGGCAATCGCCGCTTTGAACGGACATGTTTACCGTGGCCGAGCCTTGAGCGTAAGCTACTCACGCCAGCGTCCAGAAGGGGAAGAGGGAGTTGAGGATGATGTTGAAAACTACGAGAACAACGAGCCGGTTCCGAATGTATCAAACGAATCTGCTCCAATCGTAGACAGCTACACTTCAAGCAACAATGACACTCTGGCTGAGCAGGCTGCTTTTGCAAAGGCTCAGGCTCAGATGACTGACGAAGAGATTCTGGCAGCTCGTGCTCCACGCTCTTCTTCTTCTGAAGACATTCAGTAAGGCTTGCCTATGAACCTTCATCTGCTGCATACAGGTCCGCTTTCAGTCAATACTTATATTGTTCCGCTCTGTGGAAATAAGGTTTTTGTCATTGATCCGGCAGACTGTGCTTTTTGCGGAGATGAAGGTTCTGTTCGTTCTTTTCTCCAGTCTAAAAATCTTGAGCCTTTTGCGGTGATTTTGACCCACGGTCATTTTGATCATGTCGCAGGCCTTTCTTCCTTAAAAAAATCCTATCCGAATATTCAGATTGCAATCCATAAGGATGATGGTGCATATATTGGCGAAAATTCCGGGGATTTTCAGGCAAAATCTCTGGCTCAAATGGGAGTCAGCCACTTTCTTCCCTCTGTCTCAAATCTTCCTTCGCCAACGGCTTTCCTAAAAGGCGACGAGACTCTCAGCGATACATTCAAGACCTCTTCCTCTTCTTCTGAAATTAAAGACGCCCTTTCAGAATGGCAGATTCTGCATACTCCCGGTCATACAGAAGGTTCCTGCTGCCTTTACAACGAAGAAAAACGGATTCTTATTTCCGGCGACACTCTTTTTTACCGCTCATGGGGTCGCACTGATTTAGCCGGCGGAAGTGAAAAGAAAATCCAGGAAAGTCTTTTGCGCCTCATGCGCTATTGCGAAGAGGACACTGTGGTTTACTCAGGCCACGACAGCCACAGTTTTATCTTTGGTGAAAATTTTTATTAATTCAGGCTTGCTTTTTGATTAAAAGAGCTTTATTTCGCCCCGAGGCGTGGGCATCTCTTCAAAATTATAATCGCCGAAGCGATCCTGCTTTATTTTGTAATAGTGACAGATATTTTTTTCTTCATCGCGGTGAACTTCGACAATCGCGAATGTATTCGGCATTCCCCCGCGGGCCTGGGCACAGCTTCCGGGATTCAAAATCCCCAGAAAATCATTCCGTCCGTTGCGGGTTACATGACTGCGCAGGGAGTTTGGAACATGGGTGTGACCGTACCACGCTATATCCATACCGCGATTGATTGCTTCCGTACGCAAATCTTTGTTTCCGTAGTAGACATTGTAGCGGTGCCCGTGGGTAAGAAAAACATTTTTCCCGGCAAGTTTTATTTCAAGGAATTCAGGAACGATAATCGGAATCTTCTTGTCAGTAAAAATGGTTGTCGTGGAGTTGTCTCCGTTCCCTCGAACGAAAAATATTGCAGGTGGGATGTGCTGACCAAATTCCTTGTCAAAAAAGCCCAGTTCCAGACTTTCAACTAAATCTAAAAGTCCGTCACCGCAAAAGCACATACAATCACATTGATTACCGAATGCAGAGATAATTGCCTGCATGACGCGGGGATTTCCGTGTGAATCAGAAATGACAAGGGCTTTTACAAGTTCTTTTTCAGAAAGCGAGTTGAGAAGGTCTTTTGAGCCGATTGCAAGGTTTTCCTGCTGAACTAATTCAATCATTTTACAGGCTGACTTCAAGGTAAGGGAAAATCATTATTCAAAAATAAAATGATTTATAGATTGCAAGCCTGTTTCGCCGTCAACATAGTGGATTACCGTGCGGTTCTTTTCAAGCAAAGACTGTACGAAAGTAATCAGATTTGCGTCTGCTTTAAGAGGCTCGCGGAGTTCCATGATTTTGGAAATCGCATTTGTCAGAATTAGACTTGCATCAAAGTCAGGAATAAAGTCCGTCACTTCATTTTCGATTGTATTTGTTTTGTGGGCGTAATCCAGCACGAAATCGGAAGTTGATTCTGAGCCGAGAACATCATCCTGAGAGAAGAGTGTAAAGACAGGGTAAGGAATTTTCCCATCCTCGGATTTATCCTGGATTTTTGAGAGAGCAATATGTAATCCTTCGGGAGAACCGAGAATAATCATGCCGGCAAGAGTCTTATCTTCGATTCTGTCTGCCAGCGAACTGATTCTTTCTTTGCCTGCGACCATAAAATCAGCAGGATATACGAAAACTGAAATCAGGCCGCTCTTTTCTTCTGTTTCGACACCGAAATTGTCGTTTAGTGACTGGGTTATTTTCGTAATATGCTCTTCGTCATTGTATCCATAGCCCAATACTACGACGATATTTTTGCCGTCAAGGTAAGCTTTTGTTTCAGGAGATAAATTCTTGAGTTTTTTAGGGATATTTTCATCTTGGCTGCTGTTTGCCGGAAGAGAACCAGAAACCGTAAGTTTTTTTTCTTTGCAGGAAAATAAAGCCGCGATTGCAAGCAGAATAATTAATTTTCTTAAAACAAATCGGAAGATTGTATTATATTTCATAAGTTGATTTTATCAGAAATACGGAAGTTACAAAAGTAAGAAAATAAAAAAACTGCCCCAATTCATTTAATCTGTGAGAAAAGTAAGGAAGTTTTCTCACAGGACTCTTTTATTAAGATGAAAAATGAATTTTGAGGCAGCCTTTTAAGATATGAAATGATTAGGCTTCATCGAAACCAATTGCGATTGTAAGGCTTCCTTTGCCCGGAGTCAGTGAATTGGTTGAGAAAGCTTCAGTGTCTGTGGCAGGTCGTTCTAAGGAAGCGGCTGTTTTTGTACCGTCACCGACAGAGTTTGACTGTGCTTGAGCGACAGTAGACGGAGCTGACAGTCCTTTTGATTCAGAAACTGCAGCATCCTCGCCTTTTGAGACGACGATAGCATCTTGAGGAGCGTATTCTGAAATATCCTGAGCTTCATTGCCTTCTGATGCATCTGCCGCCGGGTTTTCAGCGTTGCTGGCGGCGGCATTAAGGGCCTGCTCGCTGCGGCGTGTATTTTTCCAGAAAGCAACTCTTCCGCTGTCGGTTGAGAGAGCTACGCTCTTGAATTGTGCTTTGAACCTGAAGCCCGTTCCTCGGACAGAAGCTGTTGCTACAGGTGAGCGAACTGTAAAGCCAACTCGTCGGTCTGCTGATTTTTTGACATTTGACCTGAGAGCGCCTGTATCGAGGAAGATGGAGGTTTCGTCTTTTGCGGCAGCCCCTGCTAATCCTTCTCGTTCTGCCAGAGTTTGGAGCGTAAGCCGCGAGAGCGAAGCCACAGTGACCGTAGACTCCTTGATTTTAATGACAAGTTCAGATTTGAAACCTGTTTGAATTACAGACCCCTGATTGAGCGTGTCGCCTGGTTTCAGAGCAACCCACATACTGCCGTTTTGAACTTCGGCCTTACCCTTTGCTGAAACGACCGTGGCTTGCATTGCAAAGGCAGAAAATGCAAATGCAGTAAAAATGAGCGAAAGAATAAGTTTTTTCATAAATCCTCCTCTAATTGCCTTGTATTATAGAATGCAATAACTACTCTAGAATATGTAATTCTAGAATGCGATAGCTGCATTGATTTTAATCTGTGTTTTGCTTGCTCCGATTGATTCTTCGTAGTCTTCTTTGCCTATGTATTGGCTGAAACTTGCGCCCAAAGATACATCGCTGAGAGCCTGCCAGTTGAAGCCGGCGCTGCACTGAATGCCAGCGTAGTTTATGCTTTCTGCCGCATCAAACACCAAATCGCCGCCAGCCCGAAGAATGAGGGTTCGTACAGGCTTGATTGAAGCCGATAGACCTGCTTTTAAGAGCGATGAATATTCTGTTTCTTTTGTAGATGTTACTGCCGTTCCGCTGGTAAAAGCTACGAATCTTTCAAAAGAACCCTGCTTTCCAGATGCGTACAAGCCGTTGAGGGAGATTGCCATTGACTTGAAGTTAGGATAGACCGTAATCGCCCCTTTGGTGAGATTGCCAGTTTTCATGTCGCTTTCGTCATATTTCGTGAAACTGAATGTTGAGCTGATGTTGTAGAAAACAGGCGCGACAATGGGACCGTTGAGTGCTGCTGTCACATAGATACGGTTGAAGGTGGTTGATTCAAAAGAAAATGCCCCGAATCCTTCAAGAGAAATTGTTTGACTTGCTATGATATGGGGAAGTGAGAAAGTCAGGGCTGAGACAAGGTATTTGTCTGCCGTGACATAAATCTCTTTTGATTTGTCGGTCAAGACAGGGGAAGAGTTTGCCGGGGTCGGCTCCGTAAGAATGGTGGTTGTTTTTGCGTTGAGCAGCCCTGTGAATGCGGCAAAAGCAGAAATGTTGATTCGTGATATTTTTGCCTCAAGTTTTGCCCCGTCGCCGTTTTGCGTATAGATTATGCCAGAAAGGTCTGAGTTAAAGAAGCGGCCGGCAGAGAAATTGACTGAACCCGAGTCCAGTTCTTTATGGAGAACAAGCTTAAAAAGCGACAAATCGAGTGTGAGTTTTAGTTTTTGGTCTGATTCTGGAACGGCATCATCATAATCGGTTTGGAAAAGACCTTCGGTGATGAAGTAGCTGGTGCCATCCTCATTGATTGGCGCACGAAGCCAGAGATTGACAGCATTTTTTTGATCTATTTTGAGGCTTCCTTCTTTTTCGATGTTAGAAAGTTTTGTGTCATTGCTGATAAGTCCGCCTGTTTCGACTGCGAAAGTGAACGAAGAGAGCAAAAGTGCGGCGAAAGAGGCTATACATTTTTTAGATATAGAGTTCATCATTCAAGTTCTCCTAAAAGTTCGAGGCAACTGTTGAACAAATTGAGGGAATCACGGCCTGAGATTGTTGTTGACGGGTCTATAGTGCTTGGTATGATGCCCCGTGCTTTAAATTCTTTGAAAGCATATCGTGGTGAAGGAAAAAGCGAATAGAAAAGACCGCCCTTGATATTCAGTGTTTTTGCGTAGACATAGCAGACTTGGGCGAGGGTCACGACAGAGTCTTCGGAGACATTCTGCGCGAACAGTCCTTCTTCCTGTAAAATTTTGAAGGCTGCATCTTCATTGTCATTTTCCTTTATGCGTTCTGCATATAGAGCCGGGAGATATGAAACCTGAGATGCCGTTGCCTTTTCTGCTTGAAGGATGGCTGAAATCTCTTCTGAGCTTTGTGCAGACAAGTGGAGACAAGCCAGCATAAGCGGAATAAGGCAGAGTAAAGTCTTTTTCATCTTGTAAACTCCTTCCTTTTTTTGATAAATGTTACCTAATTTTAAAATAAAATTATACTTTTATTATAATCTGTGTTAGACTATTTGTCATGGGAAAAATGAGCAAAAAGCAAAAAGATTCTAAAAAAACTCTTCCCCGCAAACTTGTTGCCCTTATTATCGTAACAAGCGCGGTCGTTTTCTGGTCTTTAGTCTGTGCTATCGGTGCATTACAGAAATTTGACTATCGTATTTATGATTTGCTGCTGGGATTTACGAGAAATCCCGAAACCCGCAAGGAAATTCTTCTGGTTGAGGCTGATAATGCGTCCACCAGCAATGATTCCTATGATGAAATGAAACTCTGGCCTTGGCCGCGAAATGTCTTTGCAAATGTCCTTATGCGCATGAAGGAATTCGGTGCAAGTACGGCCGTATTCGATATTGAATATCTCGCTCCTTCCATAAAATCAGTCGATGAGAATGCCGTTATCGAGGCTGTCGCGACTTTTGACGGAAGTCTCCCTGATTTCGATAAAATTGTCCGGGATAACGACGATTATTTTGCCAGGGCCATTCAGTTCTTCGGTAACACTTGGCTTACAATCAATACCCTTGACATTAACATGAAATACAGCGATGAGGATATTGAATATGTAAAAAAACGCTTCCTCCGCCCTGTTGAAGACAAAGACGATTTGATTCTTAAAGATTTCAGAAAAAGCCGTGTCGATAGCGGAAAAACTTCTTTTATAGATAACCTTACGACCCCAAAGCCCGACTGGAATGACCCGGAGTGCCTTAGAAAATACCTGATTGGTTTTTCTCCGGCTATAAACACTTTTATCAGTCATGCTGCCGGCGCTGGATTTACGAACGTTATCATTGATATGGACGGTACGCGTCGCCGAATCGAATTGCTTAACAAAAAAGACGATGTGTATTCAGCACAGCTGGCTTTTGCCCCGACTCTCAATATTCTTAATCCCGAAAAGATTGTCAGGGAAAAACGAAGCCTTGTTCTTGATAACTGCCGTGGTATCGGTGGAGAAAACATAAGAATTCCGCTGGATTCTGACGGAAAAATAATTATCAACTGGCTTCATTCGCTTTTCGTTGATTCTTTCCGCCATGAGAGCATGTATTTCTTGGCATGGCTTGATGAACTGGAAAGAAATGTCGTGGTTGAGCTGGGGGATGTTCATAAAGCTCTGTCTGCTTTTGATGAAAGTCTTATGGCTCTTAATGAACGAAAATCTTTGAAATCTGAACTTCCTCTTCTTGAGTCAACGGAAACTGTCAGGAAACTTCTTTCTGATTACAGCGAAATTGAGGAATTTAAGAAATATCTCCTTTCTAAATGCGAGGGATATGATATAAACGGAAAGGCGATAAATGGAGGTCTTGAATATGCTGATTATGTACAGTATTTTCAGGCCAGAAAAGATTTTTTTGCCAGTGTAACCACATTTGCAGGAACGAAAGAGCTTAGGAGTCCTGTATTAGATGAAATTTCATCCCGACTTCAAGATATTGCAGAATTTATAACCCCTGAGGATATAAATTCAAATGAAGAGTTTTTCCATGGATTATTTGACACGCTGTCAAACGATATTTCTCTGTATAATTCTGTTTTCGCCGAAAAAAAAGCCGCCTATGCGAATTCATTCTGTATTCTCGGCCATACGGCATCTTCTACCACTGATATGGGAACCACGCCATTTGAACGGTCTTACATGAATGTCGGCACCCACGCCAATGTCTACAATACGATTATGAATCAGAATTTCATTTATCCTGTGGACTGGTACTGGGGGGTGGTGATCGTAGCGATTTTCTCACTTTTGCTTATCGTTCTTCCTGCGGATAAAAAGGCTTATGTGCAGAATATTTCCGGTGTCAGCCTTTTTGTTTTGAGCCTTATTGTTCCTGCAATTCTGATTGTTCTGTTCAGTATTTATATTCCGGCTCTTGCAGCGATTATGGTTGCCTTTACTTCTTATCTAGCCATGACGATTTACCGTTTTGCCAGCAGTGAAAAAGACAAAAAATTCCTGCAGACCACTTTCGGAGCTTATGTTGCTCCTGCGGTCGTTGATCAGATTGTAAAGAACCCGGAACTTGCAAGTTTGGGCGGTAAGAGTGATTATCTTACGGCTCTTTTCTCTGATGTAAAAACATTCTCAGGCTTTACGGAAGTCATCAATAATGAAGAGGGGGAAGACAAGGGTGCTGAAAGGCTGGTAGCCATATTGAATGACTATCTGGGCGTATTGAGTGATGCCATTATGGATAATCACGGTACAATCGATAAATATGTAGGTGATGAAATCGTCTCCTTTTTCGGTGCGCCTGTTCACGATGAAAACAATGCTTACGACGCCTGTGTTGCGGGAATCCGTATGCTTCAGGCTGAGCATCGTTTCAATGAAGAGAATAAAAACCGTCTTCCAATCAATCCTCAGACTGGAGAGCCTTTCTATTTACATTCCCGCGTCGGCTTGAACACAGGAAACATGGTCGTCGGCAACATGGGAACTGAGAAAAAGCTCAACTATACAATCATGGGTAACAATGTAAACCTTGCCAGCCGTCTTGAAGGTACGAATAAGGCTTATGGCTCATGGATTATGTGCTCGGAGTCAACATGGAATGCGGCAAATCAAGGAGTACACAAGGATAAAATTGTCGTGAGAAAACTTGATTATGTCCGTGTTGTCAATGTAAAGCGTCCTGTGGGAATTTATTCAATCATCGGTTTACGAGACGAATTGAGCGAAAAGCGCAAGAAGGCAACGGATTTGTTCAACGAGGGCATGAAGTGGTACCTCAAAGGAATCGATACGCCTACGGCTCCTAAAAATCCTGATGAGCTCAAAAAAGCCTACGAATTCTACAAGCAGGCAGATGAGCTTTATCCCGCTGATGAAAGCTCAAAGGTCTTTATGGAACGCTGTGTTGATTTCATAAAAAATGGACTTCCTAAAATTTGGGATGGCGTTTACACTATGAAGAGCAAATAAAATTTTGTTTTTTCTTCTCTTATAACACTTTTTTTTTGAAACTTACTTGAATCACCGATATTATAAAAGTATGAAACAAAAACTGATAATGTCGGTGATTTTTTTAGCTGCGGGAGCTTTTGTTTTTGCCCAGGAAGATACAAAGGCATCTGTCCGCTCCCTTACCGTTGAAGAGGCGGTGGAAAAGGCAAAAGAAAACAACATTTCTGTGGCCCGAGCCCAGATTACCCTTGATGCGGCGGCCAGGGCAAAGGCTCATTCATGGAACAGCATCAGTCCGACTGCGAGTGTGGGAGCGTCTTCTTCAATCCCGATTGATGCATTAAGTGACAATAAGGCCGGCTATACGGCGAATCTTGGTCTTTCTGCAACTCTTTCCCTTTCCCTCTCGGCAAATCTTTACACTTCAATGCAGAGCGCGAAAATCAATTATGAATCCGGAAAACTGACTTTTGATGATGCGGTGAAATCCGTTGAAAAAACTGTCCGGGAAGCATTTTACGGCCTTCTTTATGAAAAAGAAAACATCCTTCTGCAGGAAAAAAATCTTGAGATTGCCAAAACCCAGTACACGAGCAACCTAGCCCGCTACAATCAGGGGCGGCTGAGCGAAATCGATGTTCTTTCGGCGGAAGTCAACTACAAGAGCAAAATTCCGACCGTGGAAAGCGCCAGAACGACTTTCTTAAATGATCTGGATTCTTTTAAGCAGACGGTGGGAATTCCTACTGATGAGAAAATTGAGCTTGAAGGCTCCCTTGATGACTTAATCAACCTGAACGAAATTTCCCTTGATTCACAAAATGTGCAGTCTTCTTCTATTAGATTGCTCGAATACAAACTTGCGGCGGCAAAAAACAAGGTACTTGAAAAAAGATTTTCGGCCTTTGCCCCTAGTTTTAGTGCAACTCTGAACTGGAATTACGGCGATTGGTATGTGAATTATGATGAGTCAGCGACAGGAAAATCAAAATCTGACCCTTCAAAATCCGCAACTTTGAAACTTTCGGCGACCATTCCTCTTGACGGCCTGCTTCCCTGGTCGGTCAGAAATGACGCAATCGACACGGAAAAGGACACGGCGGCGGATTTGGAGCTTCAGCTTGAAAACGAGAAGAAAAATCTCAAAAGAACCATTGATTCAAGTCTCCGCTCGATAAAGCAGAGTCAGGAATCAATCAAAT
Organism: Treponema sp.; assembly: GCA_017468745.1. Classification (GTDB taxonomy): domain Bacteria; phylum Spirochaetota; class Spirochaetia; order Treponematales; family Treponemataceae; genus Treponema_D. Next base: position 22,966 of record JAFUHS010000103.1, read on the forward strand.
ACAAGCAGGCAAATGTCACTCTGGCACAGAAAACTTACGACATGACGCAGGAAGCCTACAATCGTGGCACAAAAGACCTGCTCACTTTGCAGAACGCAAACACTTCGCTCTTGAACGCTCAGGTTTCCCTTAAAAGCGAGACCTTAACGCTCATCAAGGCGATTTTGAATCTTGAAAACACAATAGGCGTTCCTTTCGGCACGCTTGGAAAATAGGAGATGAATATGAGACGGTCACATATTGTGATGATAGTTGCGGCTGCGGCCATGGTGGCAGTGGTTGCGGGGGTTGCTATTTCAAAAAAAGCTGGCGGAAATGCCTCAGGTCCTGGCGGAAAAGGCAGGGGGCGGGGCGGAAGCACTGTCTTTTCTGTCAAAACGGAGACTGTAAAAAAAGAAACCCTTCACGGTTATGTGATTGCCAACGGCGAGATTGAAAGCCAGAACTCGGTGAATGTTTTCCCTGATGTGGGCGGAAAAATCATGGAAACAAATGTCATGCTGGGCTCTTCCGTGCGGCGCGGAGACATAATCGCCTATGTTGACCCGAATTCTCCCGGCCAGTATTACAAAAAAAGCCCGGTCTATGCGCCCATTAACGGAAGCATTATCTCAACTCCCCTCAAAAACGGAACTACGGTTTCAACTGGCACGGTAATTGCCATTGTGGGCGATATCTCAAACCTGCAGGTGAGCGCGGACATTCCTGAGCGATATGTTGCGGTCTTAAAAACTGGATTGAAGGCAGAGGTTTCTGTTGAGGCATATCCCGGAGTGGTTTTCAATGCCACTGTTACGAGGGTAAGCCCGGTTGTAGACACCACCAGCCGTACAAAGGAAGTAGTCCTTCATTTTGACAAGAAAGACGAACGGGTCAATGCGGGAATGTTTGGAAAAATCAAATTGTACACAGTGGATTATGCGGGCTGTGTCACCATGCCTGCGGACGCTTTGGTTTCCCTCAACGACGAATATTATGCTTATGTGGTAAAAGAGGGCGGGGACAGTGTTGAGCGGCGAAAGGTAAAAACCGGCGAAACAGTAGACGGCAGAATCCAGATTCTTGAAGGCGTAAAAGAAGGCGAAAAAGTCGTAATCCAAGGCCAGACTTCCCTGAACGACGGCTCAAAAATCCGCGACATCACGAACGGCACGACTAAGAATGAGCAAGCAGAAGCGAGCAATGAGAAAAAAAGCGAAAATCCTGAGCGCAAGGAAAGAAGCGGCGAGAGAAGCGGAAAAGGCGAAGGCGCAAACAGCGAGCGAAGCGGACAACGACCTAATTAAAAATCTGCGTTAATCTGCGTGCATCCGCGTCTAATTATAAGGAAAATTACTTATGAATATTTCAAAAAATACACTTGAACATCCGGTGCTTACCCTGATTGTCTTTGTCCTGCTTGGAATCATGGGGCTTTTTACCATGAGCGATGTGGCAATCAGCCTTATGCCGGACATTGATAATCCCTATCTTACGGTGCGGACGACCTACACCAACGCAGGCCCGGAATCTGTTGAAAAAACTGTCACGAAAGTGCTTGAAGCCCAGCTGATTTCGGTTTCGGGGCTTAAAAATCTCACTTCTACTTCATCTGAAGGCTCTTCCCGCATTTCCCTTGAATTCAACTACGGTACGGATTTGGACATCGCCACCAATAATGTGCGGGACAAAATCGACCGCGTGTTAAAACGGCTCCCTGATGATGCGGACAGTCCGACGATTATGAAAATGGACTCGGATTCCATGCCGATTATGCGGATCGCCGTGCGGGGAAACCGAAGCCGTGACGAGTTAAAAGTTCTCGCCGAGGACACAATCGTAAGCCTTTTGGAGCAGACTGACGGCGTTGCGGAGGCCACTGTCTCTGGCGGACGAACAAAAATCGTGCGGGTTGACATCTCCCAGAACCGGCTTGCGGCTTACGGACTTACCCTCTCAACGGTAAATTCTGCCCTCTCAAAGCAGAATTTGGAATTGGGCGGCGGAAAAATCACCGAGGGAAAAACCGATTACTCAATCCGAACTGTGGGTGAATTTGCCAGCATTGACGAAATCAATGACGCGATTATCGCGACAAAAGGCGATTATGTTGTCCGACTTTCTGACATCGGCAGGGCTTACATGGGCTACAAGGATAAGACCAACGATGTTTACATCAACGGAGAGCCCGGCATTTATGTGAGCGTTACCAAGCAGTCGGGAAAAAACTCAGTTACCGTAGCCAACAGAGTCTACGAAAAAATCGAAGAGATTCAGGAACTTTTGCCTACGGATGTTTCAATGGAAATCATCTCGGATACCACTGATTCAATCCGCGACACAATCAATACTCTTTTGGAAAGCTGCTATCAGGGGCTGCTTCTTGCGGTTCTGGTGCTTTTCCTTTTCCTCAAGAATTTCAAATCGACGATTATCATTGCCATTTCGATTCCCCTTTCGATTATCATCACCATGCTCTGCATGAATTTTGCGGGAATCACCCTCAACATGATGACTTTGACGGGTCTGATTTTGGGTGTTGGTATGATTGTAGACGCTTCCATCGTCATGATTGAGAATATTTATGTCTACAGAAGCCGTGGCGCAAAGCCCAAAGTGGCGGCAGTCCTTGGTTCCAGCGAGATGATAATGTCCGTTCTTTCGGGCAACCTTACAACAATCTGCGTTTTCATTCCTTTCCTTTTCTTTATGTCGGATTTGGGCATGATGGGGCAGATGTTCAAGGGAATTATCTTTACTGTCGTAATCGCCCTCGTCTCTTCACTTTTCGTGGCGATTTTCCTTGTTCCGGTTCTCGCGGGAAAATTCCTTCCCCTCACCAACAGAAATGAAAAGCCCGTCACTTTCAAGCCCCTCAAAAAATTCTACGAACTGCTGGATATTCCTTTGGTCAAGTTGACGGCTCTTTACAGGCGGGCTTTAAAATCTGCTTTGGGTCACAGAAAAGCAACGGTGGTGATTTGTTTTTCTGCCCTCATTATCGCCCTTGCCCTGGCTACTACCCTCAATGTAAACATGATGCCAAACGGAAACGATGACAGCGTAACTCTTAATGTGACATTGCCAATCGGAACCAATCTTGAAGAGACCATGACCGTTATGAGCCAGTTTGAGCAGATTGTCCGGGATGAAGTGAAGGGCTACAAAACCCTGATTTCAACGAGCGGAGCTTCAAGCTCTTCTTATCGGGGAACCCTTGAAATCAAACTCCCGGATTCAGACCAGCAGATTGACAATGCAAGCACGATTCAAAACAAGCTCCGCGCTCATTTCAATGATTTTGCGGGAGCGAAATTCGGCTTCCGTGCGGGAATGCGCGGTCAGATGACGGGAAGCGACATAAAGATTAAGATTCGCTGCGATGATTTGGAAAAAGCCCTGGATGTTGCAGACCAGATTTCCGCAGTCATGAAGACGATTCCTGATTTGGGAGAGTCTTCGGTGGATATTGAAAAAGGCGTTCCTGAGGTTGAGATTGAAATTGACCGCCAGAGAGCCTATGCTTTCGGCGTTGATGTGACCACCGTGGCAAAAGAAATCAA
>JAFUHS010000104.1 GCA_017468745.1 Treponema sp.
AAAATGCTTTATTTTGCTGGCGATGAAATAAATATCATTGGTGAAAATAATGCCGTAATTGATTTTAGTCCCACCATGTTCATCGATGAAAATCTCCTGGCTGAAATCAGAAAATTTATGATTGAAAACAATAAATGGATGATTAAGGATTACAGCAGCGACCTTGATAAAAAAATGGAAGCTTCTGCCGGAATTTATCTTTTGAAGGCAAAAAAAGGCTCAATAAAAAATCTAAAAGTGATGAAGGCTCAGTTTGCAGGAATCTGTCTGAGTCTTTGTGAAAATATAGTGCTTGAAAATATAGAATCCTGTTACAACCATTATCAGGGATTCAGACTTGTCGGAAAAATCGGAAGCAAAAAAACTGTCTATACAAGAAACATAAGAATCAGGAATTGTTATTCTCATGGAAATTATGATGATTTTACTTTGGGCGAAGAAGGAGACGGATTTTTTATTGCACAGGGAGCAAAAGATATTATTCTAGAAGACTGTGTAGCTGACTGTAATTCTGATGATGGATTTGATACCTGCAATGCTTTAGGTAATATTGTTTTTAAGCGGTGTGCTGCAAGATATAACGGTTTTAGTGAAGAAATGGTACTTTCTGGTAAAGCTGATAATATCTTAACGAATTCAAAATGTCAGAGAGCGAATAACAAGGAAAAAGGTGCCCTTGACTTAAGATGTGATGGTGGTGGTTTTGGAAGCCCTTTCTGGGGAACGACTTTTGCGCCGAAAGTTTTGTCTGGTCAGACATTGATAAAGCCACAGGATTTTCTGGAACCGGTTTCATTTTATGAATGTTGTGCAATCAATAATTATGGCGATGGATTTACAAGACGGTCGGCGCCAAATCCTGTTTATATCGAAAATTCTTATTCGGTAGGAAATGGCCTGAATAGTTACAGATTGAACTGCAGCAAAGATGTGACTGCAAAATTCTTAAATTATGGAATAAAACTGGAAAATACTGTAAAAAATTCTTTCCAAAGAAGCAGTTCTTTTGGAAATGACTTTGATAAAGGCTCTGGAACAGCAGAAATTGATGATTCCAAAATAAGTATAAAAACTACAAATAAAACACCTGAAGAAATAATGAAAGAACTGCAGGTTTCTTTTCCTTTCAAGTCTGCTGTGAGCGAATATATAGAAGCTAAGAGATAAGGCCTTACTAGCAGAGATTTTTCGCTTGCCGTTTTTGAAAAAAAATCTTATCTTTATTATATATGAAAGGACTCTCTCCAAAAGCACAAAGGCTTCTTACGGAATATGCCCAGAATGAGGGGCGGAACTCAGGTCTTACGGAACTTTTACCGGAGCATGTTATTCTTGCCATGCTCAAATCAGCGGACAGCATGGGCTTTAACGCCCTTAAAGTCCTCAATATAAATGTACTTTCTTTTCAGCTCCTGCTTGAACAGAGTCTTTCAGCTTTTCCCCGACTGGCAAATCCCCCGGCTTTTTCAGCCCTGCCGCCCAGCCGACGCCTTCGTACCCTGCTTGATGTGGCGGTGATTGAGTCCCGCTCACTCCGAAGCGAATATGTGGGAACGGAGCATCTTCTTCTTGCCGCAATCCGTGAGGAAAATTCTGCCTGCTACCGCTTTTTTGAGCGCTCTTCCATTCAGCTAGAGACCGTGCGGAATATCATCCGTGACTTGCAGAATGAGAACGGCGGTGAGGATTCCAGCGAAAACCGTGAAATAGAATATGCCAACGCGAAGAATAATGAGCAGCCTAACCAGAAAAAACGCTCTTTCCTTGCCGAATTCAGCCGGGATTTAACGGAACTTGCAAAAAAAGGCGAGCTTGACCCTGTTATCGGCCGCTCAAAAGAAATAGACCGGGTGGTTCAGATTTTAAGCCGGAGAACGAAAAACAATCCCATTCTCGTGGGAGAGCCAGGAGTGGGAAAAACTTCTGTGGCCGAGGGATTGGCGGAGCGCGTTGCTTCAGGCCAGGTTCCCTACAATTTGCTTCAAAAAAGGGTTCTTCTCTTGGATATTACGGCCATGGTGGCGGGGACTAAATACCGCGGTGACTTTGAGGAGCGCATGAAGCGAATGATGAAGGAAGTCAAGGAATCCGGCGACATCATTCTCTTTATCGATGAGATGCACATGATTATCGGTGCGGGAAGCCCTGACGGCACTATGGACGCTAGCAATATCTTAAAGCCGGCCCTTTCCCGTGGGGAGCTGCAGCTTGTGGGGGCGACAACTTTTAAGGAATACCGGAAGCACATCGAAAAAGACTCCGCATTGGCCCGAAGATTTCAGCTTGTAAAAATCGATGAGCCGTCAACCGAAGAGACGATTCAGATTCTTGAAGGATTGAAGCCAAAATACGAGGAATTCCACAATGTCACTTATGATGAAGGCTCAATCGAGGCAATCGTCAAGCTTTCATCCCGTTACATTCCTGAAAAATACCAGCCGGATAAGGCCATTGACCTCTTGGACGAGGCGGGAAGCGCAAAAAAAATCACTTCCGAGAGCCGTCCGACGGAACTTGCCGAGCTTGAAAAATCCATCGAAGACTTGAGCCACGAAAAGGAGGCTCTTGTTGCAAATCAGGATTACGAGCGGGCCGCCATGATTCGTGACAAAGTCCGGGATTTAAAGCAAAAACTGGACGATTTCAATAATTACTGGAAGAACAATGCCGTCACCGTGCGAAAGCATGTCACCGTAACCGATGTGGCTAAAATCATCTCGGATATGACTGGAATTCCTGCCACCCAGCTTGATTCTGCCGAAAGTGGCCGCCTCTTAGATATGGAAAAGGAAATCCACAAGGATGTTATCGGACAGGACGAGGCCGTAAAATACCTTTCAAGCGCAATCCGCCGAAGCCGTGCCGGGGTTTCTTCACCGAATCGTCCTCTTGGCTCTTTCATCTTTTTGGGACCGACAGGCGTTGGAAAAACCCAGCTTGCAAAGGCAATGGCGAAATTCCTTTTCGGAACGGAAGAAGCCCTTATCCGAATCGACATGTCGGATTTCAAGGAAAAGCACACTTCAAGCCGCCTTGTAGGCTCGGCTCCGGGCTATGTGGGCTACGAAGAGGGCGGAATGCTCACCAATAAAGTTTTGCAAAAGCCATATTCCGTGGTTCTCTTTGACGAA
>JAFUHS010000105.1 GCA_017468745.1 Treponema sp.
GGCGTACGGAAAAGAATGTGGAGAGGGTTTGCCTCCCGTTGGGCGTGCATTGCAATGCGAATATTGTCCGCTACAGTGAGATTCCCGAAAAGGCGGATATTCTGGAAAGTACGGGCTATACCGATTTTGTTCAGTTGAGCCGGCGACATCTTATTTACGATATGGACTTTATCGTTTTTATCGGTGTAAGTAATCTGCCCGCTTGTAGGCGTGTAGACACCTGAAAGCATGTTGAATACAGTGGTTTTGCCGGCACCGTTCGGCCCGATAAGACCTACCAGCTCGCCCTTGCAAAGCTCCATGTTCAAGTCGCTTACAGCACGGAGCCCGCCGAATACGATTGAGATTTCGGAAGCTTTGAGAATGACCTTGTTATCGCTCATTTTTCGCCTCCTTCTTTGACCGCTTTCCTTTGAGTTTTTTTAAAAGCCCGGGCAAACCGTCCCAGCACTTGATGAATGAGAGTTCCTTCATGCCCAGTAAACCCTGTGGCCGGAAGAGCATGACCAGAATCAAGACCACCGGATACAAAAGCAGACGATAATTCTGCAGGAAACGGAGGAATTCCTGTAAATATGTGAGGACAAAGGCTGCCAGAACAGAGCCTGTAATTGACCCCATTCCTCCCAGAACGACGAAAATGAGTGCGTTGATTGAGTTCGTAAATGATGCAAGCTCCGGTTTGATAAGACCGATGAAGGGGGCGTAGAGAGCACCGCCGATTCCGCCGATAAAGGCTGCGACAACAAAACCAATCATCTTGTATTTGAAGACACTCACTCCGTTTGAGTTGGCCGCGATTTCATCTTCACGAACCGCCATGATTGCCCGGCCATAGCTTGACCGTAAGAAATTCTGCAGGAGAACGATAATCAGCACCAGCATACCTGCAATCACCAGATAAGAAAGGCTGGCTCCCCAGTCAAGGCTGTCGCGCAGGAAGGAATATTTGAAACTCTTTCCGTTGGGGCCGCCTGTGATTGATTTGAGATTGACCAGAACGACGCGGACAATCTCTCCGAAAGCCAGCGTAACGATGGCAAGATAGTCGCCCTCAAGTTTAAGAGTAGGGAAGCCGATTATGAAGCCGAAAATCGCCGCAATGATGGGGGAGATAATCATGGCCAATGGAAGGGGAAGTCCCGCATCCTGGGCGAGAATCATGGTCATGTAAGCGCCCACTGCCTCAAAGGCGCACTGACCGAGGGTGAGCTGTCCTGTGATTCCGCTTACCACATTTACAGAAATCGCCATAATCGCATTGATTCCAGCCAGCGTGATGACATAAGCTGTGTATGCGTTGATGACATTGGCTTTTATGAGAAAAAAGGGCAGAATAATGGCAAGAAGTGCAATGCCCGTGAGAATCAAAGTGTTCCGTGTCTGTAGATTTTTCATGCCGTCCTCCTTAAACCTTCACCCTCATCTTCTTTCCTAGCAAACCTGCTGGTTTAACCAGAAGAATCAGAATCAGAAGTCCGTATGAAATTGCGTCTGCGTACTGGGGAGCGGGGAAATAAGCCTTTACCATTGTTTCGGCAATACCGAGAATCATTCCGCCTACCATTGCTCCGGGGATTGAGCCGATGCCGCCTAAAACTGCCGCGACAAAGGCCTTTAAGCCTGGGATATAGCCCATCATCGGGTCAATCTGAGGATAAGCCGTGGCATAGAGAACGCCTCCGGCACCAGCAAGTACCGAGCCGATGACAAAGGTTAGCGTGATAATCCTGTTTACATTGATTCCCATGAGGCTTGCCGCCCCTAAATCGAAGGAGACGGCTTTCATTGCCTTGCCAACCTTTGTGTAATTTACGATATAATTGAGAATCAGCATGAGAGCTGCCCCTAAGAGGATGACGACAACCTGAATATTTGAGATTGAGACCAGACCGAAAGAGAAATTGACAGTGGTCATTGTGGGATACTGTCGTGGGTTTGGACCTACGAAAGGCAGAATCCGCATGACATTCTGTAAAATAAGCTCGATGGCGATTGCGGTAATCAGCGAATTCAAGCGCGGGGCAGAGCGCAAGGGGCGGTAAGCAACCCGCTCAATGATGATGATAAGAAGGGCACAAGTGACCATTGCCGCCAAAAAGGCTAGTGTCATGCCGAGTGGAGTGGCTCCCAAGGCGACTAGCACGAAGTATCCCGCATAAGCTCCGACCATCATGACATCGCCGTGAGCAAAGTTAATCAGCTTGACGATGCCGTAAACCATGGTGTAGCCGAGGGCAATCAGCGCGTAAATGCTTCCAAGAGAAAGTCCGTTCACGAACTGCTGAATAAAAATAGAAGTCGAGTTCAAGGTTTTCTCCAAAAAACTTTTTTCTCTTCTATTATAAAGGTTATTCACCGAACTTTTCAATTAGTTCTTCGTGTCCTTTTGTTCCAGTTTTTTCGAAAATTCGGAAGAGATAATTATCAACCGAGCGGGTTACTATGTTCAGCTCTTCTGCAATTTGAGCTTTAGTTTTACGTTCGAGAAGTTTTTTAAAGATTTTCTGTTCCTGCTTTGTGAGTCCGTCGTACATCGTTTTGTATGTGATTAGCGGAGAAACAAGATTCTGCTGAACGAAAGTCTGTCCAGAAAGAATGTCGTTGATTGCGCAAAGAAGA
>JAFUHS010000106.1 GCA_017468745.1 Treponema sp.
CGTCAGCATATTCTAGCTTGATGTAATCCCGCTCGTTTCCCATGGCCTTGACCCGCTGGATTCCCCGGAAAATACCGATGCCGTAGTTCACATGGACTACAAAATCTCCCTCGTTAAGCTCCACGAAGGTGTCGATGGCCTGAGATTTCGCGCTTTTTATTGACTTTGGAACATGCTTACGCCGTCCAAAAATCTCGTTTTCCTGAATGACAAGAGTTTTTGTCTGGGAAATGCCGAATCCTGCGGAAACAGCCTTTGGGAAAACCGTGAGAGGAAAATATGGAATGCCTTTTTTTGCATTTTTGTTAAGCCGCTCTAAATATTCCCCCTCAGAAGGCTTATCAATGTAATTTTTAAGGATTTCCTTGATTCGAAGGGACTGGTTCTCGTTGTCGGCAAAGACAAATATTTTCCAGCCCTCGCTCTGGGCATCTTCAAGCTGTTCTTTTAAGTAATTGATGTTTCCGAAAAAACTTCTGGGAGGCTCACATTCAATCTTGAAGAAATTCACATCATCATGGGCATTTTCTTCCTCTTCGGTCTCGGTATGCAGGCTTCTGAAGGAAATGCGTTTTTCTGCGATTTTTGAGACATAATCAAAGGGATGGAGCATTTCACTGGGCGGGAGAACGGGCATCTTCTGCCGGGCGACCCGGTACATTCCGGCATATTCTCGTTCAAAGTTTTCCTGCATGTTGTTGAGTCGGTCATAATCAAAGAAGAAAACCGTGGTGTCGGAAGAAAAATAATCAAAAAGCGTGTACTTTTTTTCCCAAATCGCTCCGTAAAAGAGTTCCTCCCCCTCACTTTCTTTTGCATGGCGCAATTCTTCCAGCAGCTTGTTTTTTGCCTTTTCCGCTTCCTCCGTAAGAGAAAGAAAAATCGTGCCGTCGTTTTCTAAATTCCTGGCAGAGTTCACAGAGGACACAGAGAAATTTTTATTATCCCCGTCATCTGTGCTATCTGCTTCTAAATTTTTCCCGAATTTTTCAAAGAGATTTTCAAGCCGAGCCACAAGCTCATCGTTCCAGATTACTTCCTTCATTGGGTAAATCAAGAGGCTTTCTTTAAGCTCAATCGTGGACTGACTTTCAGAATTAAAGGACTTTATAGAAGCAATCTCGTCAAAATCAAAAAGGATTCTGCTTGGATTTTCTTCGCCGGGAGTAAAGACATCGAGAACCTCGCCCCGAAGGGTAAATTCCCCGGCCACGCCGACCTTTGGAACGCGGATATAGCCCAAATCCGAGAGTTTTACCGCCAAATCAGCGGGGTCAATCTGGCTTCCCTTGCTCAGAGAAAAAACAAGAGAGCGAAGATAGTCAGGAGACGGAAGAGGCGTCTGTAAAGAACGCTGGGTCACGATAAAAAGGCGGGGTTTTGTGCCCGCAGAAAGGGAGCGGGCCTGATAAGCCAGGCGGGATAAAACTCCCGACCGCTGGCCGAAAATCGCGCTTCCCACCGCACTCGGACGGTAAGGAACCAGCCCCCACCATGGAAGAAGATAAATCTCCACGGAATCAGAAAAGGCTGTCTCAAAATCCTGCCTCAAATCCAAAGCTTCCTTGTCCGTCGGAACAACCATGACAAAATCAAGGGAAGAAGATGAAAGCCCTGTCGTTCCAGCCTTCTGCTGGCTCTGGGAATAGCGGACAGTGGCATTGTACTGCATGGAAGACAAAATGCGGGAGCGGACAGAGTCAATGTAGTGGGCAGTGAGAAAATTCGCCGAAGTGAGGGAAACGCCTTCGATTTCAGCGGGAAAATAATCGCCTGAAGAAAGGTTTTTTATGTCAGAGAGAAAATCCTGCCAGCCATTAGTGACAGAAAGTAAATAATTTGATAATAATGATTTCATCAAAACATTCCGATAATATATGTGAATATCTCTAAAATGAGGAGAAGCAGTTGAAACGCATTCTTTTATCTATTATAACAATTTTTTCACTTCTTGTGAACTTCGCATATTCAGAAACAGCGGAGGATTATTCGCAGGCATCGGTTTCAATAAAGTTTCATGACCGAACTATGTACTATCCAGGAAGCAAAAACGACAACCCGATTTATGTAGAAGTGGGAGTAACAAACAAAGGTACAGATACCCTTCGTTTTAAGCTCGCTGATGACCGCATGTTCTCTCTGGATTTTTATGCCTACACCATAAAAAACACCACACTTCCAAACTCAAAAGATTTGACTATTAAACGCTCTACGAATCAAACTGTTTATTTCCGTGAAATTGCCATTGAGCCTGGGGAAACTTATTCTTTCGTTGAAAATATAAAAGATTATATCCAGATTGACGAACCTTCAATTTATTATCTCGAACTTCGTTTCTATCCAGAACTGTATAAATCACGAATGATTGAAATCGCATCCAACCGGCTCAGCCTCGATATTCGTCCATCTCCTTCAGCTTCTTCATCAAGCGTCCTTCATGTCGAAAACAAAACAAGTGCCCTGTTAAAACCAGAAGTGATTTCCCCTGACAAAGTTGTTGAACAGACAATTATCGCACGGCAGAAATCTCTTTGGGATCAGTATTTCCTCTACATGGACATTGAGCAAATGATGGTAAGAAATAGCGAAGTCAACCGCAAATATAAGAATGCCAGTGCCGATGAGCGAAGCCGGATGTTACAGGCATACAAAGCGGATCTCATGCAGCACCGTATCGACTATGACATCGTAAGCATTCCAGAACGCTTCCAGATTGAGAACACCTCATATTCTCAGACAGAGGGAACTGTCTCTGTTCTTGAATGGTTCAAATATCCCAATTTCAGTGAGAAAAAGCGATATGTCTACAAAGTCCGGCAGCGCGATGGAATCTGGCAGATTTATGACTATTCTGTCACGAATCTTGGAACCGAATAAGAAAGTTGAAACTGAAGTTTAATTTGGAGATTAGGATATGAAGGCTCTGCTCGTAGCAGATGACGAAAAAGCTATAAACAACATTTCGGAAGTTCTCAAATCGGCTGGTTATGACACAATTGTCTACAAATGGCTTTTAAAAGCGCTGGATAATATGGAAGAAATAGCGCCTCACCTTATCGTCATAAGCACGGCTGACTATCCCCGACACTGGAAAACTCTGGCACAGTATGCGTCAAGCGGTTTTGGGGATTACATTCCACAGGTCATTCTCTATACTGACGAAAATTTTAATGAAGAAGAAGAAAAAAAAGCAGAAGTCCTTCATGTCCGTGGAAAATTTGACTCAATCGGCGTAGATGGTTTGGATAAATTGAGGGAAATTCTTACAAAAGCAGATGATATTTTCTCCGGTCATCTTACGGAAGAAGAAATCTCTTCGGAGCCTTTAAAGTCAAACAGTGGTGATTCGGAAAAAAATGACGGAAACAATGACAGCTTTGACAATCTCGTGTCAAAATTTGAGGAGATGTCAGAGAATTCAGAGGAAAATTCCGCTGATGAGCCGACACTAGAAGACATTGAAAAAGCCCAAATCGAAGCTGAAGGAGACGAAGAGGCAGCAAACCGTCTTGAAGAAATTACGGCAAATGAAAAAGCCGCCGACAGACTTGAAGAAATGAGTGGTGATGAAATAGCCGCCGATAAGCTTGAAAGGATGGCAGGCAATGATGAGATTTTAACAGTTTCAGATGTTATTAACGAAGCCTATGACGACTCAGAATCAACATCTCTTCCAGGAGAAGAGGAACTGAGAAAACTGCTTGCTGAAAACGATTTTGCCGACGAAAACTATGCTTCTGAAAATAGAATAAACTCTGAAGGAGCGGAAGAAACAGTCAAAGAAGAAAATCTTACGAATCCAACTGAAGAAGTCTTTGAAGAATCAGAAAGTAATGATATAATAGAAGAAGATATTTCTGAAGAAAAGGCAGAAACTCTTCCAAAAAAAGAAGAGACCGAAGAGCCTGTTGATTCTCAAAATGGAGACGCGCTTATGGCAGACGAAAAGAGCATCGAAGAAAAATTGGCTGCTATCATGAATGCAAATAAAGCAGACCAAAAAGAAAAAGCAGAAGCCCTAAAACTTGACACAAACTCAAGTTCAGTTTCATTTGTATTCACAAATCCGATTACACTCGCTATGGTATCAGGGGTTGCGCGAAATTATAACGGACTTGTCCTCGAATTCACCCCTGATATTCCGGCTTTTATTCTCAATTTGTCGCCAGGAACAAAAATCAGCATTGCCTCCATGAAAATCAACGGCAAAATCGAAAATGTTTTTGCGGAAGTAATGTCTAATGATGCAAAAAAACTTGCACTAGCAATAAAAAAATAAATGAAAAAACAGTCAGCAAAATTCTTCTGCGAAAACTGCGGAGCAGAAGTACCTCAAAATGCTAGAGTTTGCAAGCACTGCGGAAAATTCTTTTCTTCAGTACGCTGCCCAGTATGCGGAACTACAGGAAACCCAACTAAATTTTCTAACGGCTGCCCTACCTGCGGGTATGCCGTAGGCAAAGGAAACAATGTCATTCCGCCAAGCCAAAGAGAGTCAAAAGCCTCAAGAAAATCAAAAAAAGCACTCTTAAATGCCATAAATTCCAGAAATCCTTCTGTAAGCCGTGTCAGAAGTGCTGACGGAACGCTTCCAGGCTGGTCTTTTTTCGTAATACTGGCAGTCCTGGCCTTTTTCGTATTTTGCGCAATAAAATACATTTATAATTCTTAAAAACATCATTCACCAAATTGACATAAGATATAATTTTCTATATAATAAAAGAACATTTTCGCCCGGGTGGCGGAATTGGCAGACGCGCTAGGTTCAGGTCCTAGTGAGGGCAACTTCATAGGGGTTCAAGTCCCCTCCCGGGCATACGCTTCCATTGTCGGAAGCGTTTTTTTATCCCCAAAATAAAAAGGCAAATTTCATCTTTTCTAAAGTCAATTCAGGCATAAAAAAAGCGTACCCAGAAATTGCTTTCACTTTTTGGGTACACTTCATTCCGAAATCTTTTATATCAGTCAAAAATCAGCCTAGAGGGCCGCGCTTCCTGTGTTCATGTTGGTGAGGAAGGCCTCGTTGTTGCGGCTCTTCTTCATCTGCTCAAGGATAAGCTCGGTGATTTCCGCATCTTCCATAGGATTGATGACCTTTCGCAAAACCCAGAGTTTCTGCAAGGTAGCCTCGTCAAGAAGAAGCTCTTCCTTTCGAGTGCCGGATTTTTTGATGTTGATGGCCGGGAAAAGACGGCGTTCAGCAAGGCGGCGGTCAAGGTCGATTTCTGAGTTACCTGTTCCCTTGAATTCCTCAAAGATAACTTCATCCATGCGGCTTCCTGTATCAACCAAAGCCGTAGAAATAATCGTAAGGGAACCGCCCTCCTCGATGTTTCGTGTCGCACCAAAAAATCGCTTAGGTTTATGGAGTGCATTTGAATCAACACCGCCAGAAAGAACTTTTCCGCTGGTCGGAACGGTGACATTGTATGCGCGGGCAAGGCGGGTGATTGAGTCAAGAAGAATGACGACATCCCGCTTGTGCTCAACCAGGCGTTTTGCCTTTTCAAGAACCATTTCCGCAACCTGAACATGGCGGGTAGCCTGCTCGTCAAATGTAGAAGAAATGACTTCACCCTTGATTGCACGCTCCATGTCGGTGACTTCCTCAGGGCGTTCATCAATTAAAAGAACGATGAGGTAGACTTCAGGATTGTTGGCAGTAATTGCGTTTGCCACCTTCTGTAAAATCGTTGTTTTACCGGCTTTTGGAGGAGCGACGATAAGAAGACGCTGACCTTTGCCAATCGGGGCAAACAAATCGATTACGCGTGTGCTGTATTCTGTTGAGGTTGTCTCAAGAGTAAGTTTTTCTTTCGGATAAAGAGGAGTAAGATTCTCAAAAGGAACGCGGGTCTGGGCAACACGCGGCTCGTCAAAATTGACCGTCATAATGCGAAGAAGGGCGAAAAATCTCTCGCCTTCTTTTGGAGAGCGGGTCTGACCGTAAATAGTGTCGCCGGTTTTTAGGTTGAAAAGGCGAATCTGGCTTGGGGAGATGTAAATGTCATCAGGACCTGGAAGATAAGAGTTCTGCGGACTGCGCAAAAATCCGTAGCCGTCAGGCAAAATCTCAAGGGAGCCAGAAGCAAAAATCAAGCCGCCCCGCTCCGTATGTGACTTTAGAATTACGAAAATCAAGTCCTGCTTTTTCATTGCAGGAAGTTCCTCTTCAGGGTATCCGTACTCAATCGCAAGGTTACGAAGCTCCGGCATACTCATTTTGGTAAGGTCATTGATTAAAAGCTTTGGTTTTGCCTCAAATTCCTCTGGATTTTCGATAATCTGAGCCTGAGCCGTAGCTTCATCACGGGCTGCGTTTCGGGCTGCGATTCGCTCACGGTAGCTCTGTCGGCGGTCAAAACGAGGACGACCGTTGTTATTGTAATTATTTTCCCTTGGATTGTTGTAGTTTCGGTAATAATTTCGGTAAGGCCGGGGCTGATAGCTCTGCTCTCCAGTCTGACTTTCGCCATTCGATTCTGTATTCTGGGCTAGATTTTCCGCATTTTGCTCACCAGCAGAAAGAGAGGAAGCGGTATCAGCAGGAACTGAGTCATTCTGTTCGGTATTATCAAATGAAGATGGTTCAGAAGTAATAGCAGCTGATTCATAGCTTTCCGGTTGCTTTTCGGCAGGCTCCGCTTCTTCGGCAGGATTTTCATTTTTTACTACAATACGGCGTCTTCGCACAACTTTTACGGGTTTTTCTTCTGTGACCACACCTTCTGAATTTTCGTTTTCTGAAGCGATAGGACTTGCTGGCTGCAAATCAAGTTCCGGCTGATTTTCCGCAGTTTTTTCTTCGCTTGCTGCGGAACGGCGTCTTGAAATCAATGGCATTTGATTGTCTCCATTAGATTAAAATATATATAAAAAAAATGACAAAAAATCATGAAAAATTGGTCTATATTAAAATTTACTTTAATTGGATTTATATTAAAAAAGAAATTCGCAAATAAATGATATAATCATTAAAGCATGATAGAAAAAAAAAGTCAATAAGGATTTTTAAAGCAAAAAGCGGCCAAAATGACCGCCTCTTTCTTATTGAATGGTAAGAATATCCTTAAATCCCGTGACTTCAAAAATGTCAAGAATTGTATCATTTACATTTGTAATGACCATTCCACCTTTTTTAGCAAAATTCTTATGAGCTGAAAGCAGTACTCGTAAACCAGCAGAAGAAATATAATCAAGTTTTACAAAATCAATTGTAAGCTTTTCCGTGCTTTCTGGTAAAGCAAGTATCTCTTTTTCCAATTCTGGCGATGTCATTGTATCCAAACGACCTTCGACATTCAACACAACTTCTGAACCATTTCCATTTTTGGTGATAGTCATATAAAACTCCTTCTAACTATTGTACCATTTTATGATTTAATTATATATCGCTTTTTGACTTTCTTCAAGAAAATTAAGTGATAAAATTAAAAGTGTTTTTTTACAATAATTTCAACGGCACTTCCCCGAACCGCAACAAGCACATCATCAGCAATATTCGCTATAATAGACTTTTCAAGTTCATCCCAAGCCTCACCCTTCTTCCCCTCGGATTTAGCACGATACTCATTGAGAGACCAGGCCATTGAAGAAAACATTGGAAGAGAACAAGAGCCAACAGAATAAAAATCCATGTCTGCAGGAAGAGCATTCGAAGCATCATTGTAGTCAATCATCATAAACTCCGCCGCAAGGCGAATTTTATTCATAATTCCCTGTGCCGCAAAATTCTTACCTGATTTTGAAACAGAAAGAATCTTTTCACGGCGTTCTGCTGTCAGCGAAACATTTGGAAGCAATTTTGTATGCAACTCAAAAGCTTTACCATCGCCTTCGATCCAGAATTCACCAGTGCTGAAACCAAGCAATTCAGGAAGCATTCCCACAAGTTCCTCCGCAAGCAGACGAAGCCGACCTGTTTGCTTTTTATCAAGTTCTGAATACAAAGCGAACTTTTCAGATTCTTTCAAAATATTTTTGAGAGAATCTGAGTCCTGAGAAATTGTACATACATTAGATTTCATATCATTTCTCCTTATTAAATGCGATTATCGCGGATCATCTGATTTTATAATGAGAGCATTTTTATACTCATCGGACGCAACTGTAAAAAGATTCGCCTCAGGTTCTTTGTCCAGCATGGAAATCTGCCCCTCAAATTCAACATCTTCGGCAATTCGTATGCGGGCAGTTTTAACATCACCGCGAACAAAACTTCCGGTACACATTTCGACACGCTCTGCTGCGTCAATATCGCCAGTAACAGTACCTGAAATCACAATTGAATTCGCGGTCATTTTTTTTACATCGCAGACAGCCCCTTTTGCTATTTCCAAATCGCCACTTGCAAGAATCTCACCTTTAAACTTACCGGTGATAACAAGATTGTCGGTAAACTCAAGGATTCCGTCAAATTCAGTTTCCTGTCCAAAAACCGTAAGATTCTTTTTTTGTTTATCTTCTGTCATACAGTTTAACTTTAGCAAATTGAAGTAATAAAATCAACAAGAGAGACAGGCATGAAAAAGAAATTATACATAAAGGCAGTTCTCCAATAAGCGAAAAAAGAGTTTTTGAACCGTCTCCTACCTCAATTTTCCCAAGCAAAAAACCATCAACTCCAGTCTCAAGCTCAGAAACAATCATACCATGTCTGTCAATAACACATGTTTTTCCATCTATCGTGCCTCTCAAACTGGGAACGGCAAATTCTGCACTTCGGAAACATCCCATGGCACAGTGAATATTTTGCGCCGCAGAAGATTTTGCCCACGCATCATCGCTGATGACAACAAAAAGTTCCGCACCAAGATTCTTCATTTCTTTTATGAGGCTGGGGAAAGAATCCTCAGAACAAATCGGAACGGAAATAGAAATTCCATTAAAATCAAAGAGCTCTATTTTATCTCCGGGAAAGAAAAAGTCATAATTCAGGCGATTTTTTATCCCGTCAAAAAAAGCATAGTCTAAAAAAGGCGGCCAATACTCCGTAAAAGGAACCAGATGATTTTTCAGCGAAACCTTGACTTCACTTTCTGGTGAAAAAAACAAGGCCGCATTATGATTTCCAGCACTATCAGAAAAATTATTCCCTATGATGAAAGATGCATTTTTGGAAGCAACATAAGTCAAGACAGATTCAGAAAGCTCATGCCTTTTTTTGTCTTTATCATGTGAATGATGATAAAGAATATCCGGTACAACGGCAGTCTCAGGCCAGACTACAAGCTCAGTGTCCGGAGCAAGGGCGAGAGCTTCGTCACTTAGTTTTTTCAGAAGAGCCACATCATTTTGATAATCAGAAATATTTGCTGACGGAGCTGATGATGCATTCTGAATAAGGGCAAAAGAAAGATTCCGCCCGTTTTCATCTCCCTCTCTTTTGTATAAAGAAAAGGAATTGGAAATAAATATCGCAGAAATCAAGGAAAGGCAAAGGGAAAGCATCATTAAATTTGAGCGAATATTTTTTTCAGAAATAACTTTTGCCATGCAGGAATTAAAGGAATAAAGCAGAAAAGAGACTCCATGCACACCAAAAAAAGAGGCAAAATGCAAAAAAGCTGAATTTCTCCATTGACTATAACCAAGAATCCCATAGGAAAAAGCAAAAATTCCCCTCGTGCGAAAAAAATCAAATGCAAGCAAAAACATGACTCTGAGCCAGCAGTAAGCAGACGAATATTTTTCTGGAAGAAGTTTTCTAAGGCACTTAATTAGAAAAAATAAGGTGCCGTAATAAAAAGCATACAAAAAAGCCACAAAAACCAGAGCAATAATCCCGAAGGAAGAAAACCACCAGCAAAGACAGAAATAAAAAATAAAACCGTAAATAAAACCATAAATAAAAGAAAAAGGAAGGGATATACGGTCGATTAAAAGAAAAAGAGGAATGTAGGCCGCCCATGCCAAAAAAGGAAGTCCATTCGTAAATAACACGGACGGCTGACAAAGAAGCCCTAAAATTAAGGCAAGAAGAAGGAGAAAGAATTTGAAAAGATTATTTCTTTTCAACAGGAATCTCCATGAGAGCCTTTTTAAGTTCCTGACCGGCACGGAATGCGGCGACATAGTGCGGCTCTACAGAAAGAAGTTCTCCCGTCTTAGGATTACGAGCCTTTTCCCGCCCCTTTCGGAGACGAGGCTCAAGTGTACCAAATCCTCGAAGTTCGATAGTTGCCCCATCCTTGAGGGCATTCTTAAACTCTTCAATAAATCCCTCAAAAGCTTCCTGAAGAACTTTTTTTTCAAGTTTTGTATTCTCGTGAACTCTATCGACGATATCGCTTTTTGTTACTTTCTTTACAGACATAGCCACCTACTTAAAAAAAAGGCTATCTGACATGCATAAACCTATACAATCAGATAGCATAATTTTATTAATATAAAGTAAAAAATTAGTTTGCAGCCGCAAATGTTACATTGAAAAGTCTCTGCATTCGTGACTTTTTGCGTGAGACAGCATTGCGTTTAAGCACACCCTTACTACGAGCTGAGTCAAGTTTAGAAGTCAAAAGAATAAGTTTTTCCTGAGCAAGAGCTGAGTCTTTAGCTTGAACTGCCTCAACAAACTGGCGCACATATGTGCGACACTCACTCTTGATAGCCTTGTTGTGCATACGACGAACTTCGCTCTGTCGGAAACGTTTCTGTGCAGATGTCTGGTTTCTTGCCATAAGGTAAAATCCCCCAAAATAGTTTACAAATCTTAATTATAAAAAAACCTTGCAAACGATTTTTGTTGCAAGGTATAAGTATCATCTCCTAGCAGAATTGAACTGCTGTTGTCGGGATGAAAACCCGATGTCCTAACCACTAGACGAAGGAGACATCATTGCAACTCAGTAGCGAGCTGACTTTGATAATATATCAGAATGAAAAAACTTCGTCAATAAGAAAAGATGATTTTTTGAAAAAAAACTCTTTTTTATCGATATTTCTTTCCATATTGTATGATTTCTCAATCATCAGCCTCTGCCATGCCGAATTCCTGAAGTTTGCGGTGAAGAGTCTTTCGGCCAATGCCGAGAATATCCGCAGTCTTGCTTTTGTTTCCTTTGTTTGCGGCAAGATTTTCCTGAATGATGATTTTTTCAGCCTCATCCATAGTAATTCCCAGAGGAAGGGAAATGCTTGCGACAGAAGAAGCCCTGCTGACAGAAGGCGGCAAATCCTCAAGGGTGATTTCGTCTCCGCTTGCCATTACGACAGAACTCTCAACACAATGCTGTAACTCACGGATATTTCCCGGCCAGTCGTATTTGTAGAGAGCCGACCGGGACTGATTGTCAAAGCCTGTGATATGTTTGTTATTCTCGTTATTGTATCGCTCAAGGAAGGAATTTAAAAGAAGGGGCAAATCATCCTTTCTTTCCCGCAGGGGAGGCACTTCGATATGGATTCCGTTCAGACGGAAATACAAATCTTCGCGGAATCGCCCCGCCTTGACCTCTTCCTCAAGATTTTTGTTGGTGGCCGCAATGACTCACACATCAACTTCGATGGGAGACTCCCCTCCTACCCGCTCGAATTTTCTCTCCTGCAAAACACGAAGAAGTTTTACCTGAACGCTAAGATTTATTTCTCCAATCTCATCGAGAAAAATCGTTCCTCCGTGGGCAAGCTCAAACTTTCCCTTATGCATACTTTCCGCATTGGTAAAAGCGCCTTTTTCATGGCCGAAAAGCTCGCTTTCAAGAAGAGTCTCG
Organism: Treponema sp.; assembly: GCA_017468745.1. Classification (GTDB taxonomy): domain Bacteria; phylum Spirochaetota; class Spirochaetia; order Treponematales; family Treponemataceae; genus Treponema_D. The sequence goes on from JAFUHS010000106.1 coordinate 11,712, forward strand.
CTCAAAGATGAGCAGACAACCGGAATGAAGGCATTTTTGCTTCGGGAAGAAAGATTGTGAATTGCATTGGCGACAACTTCCTTACCAACTCCAGTCTCGCCGGTAATCAGCACGGAAATGCGGGCGTCAGCCACTTTTTTTACAAGATTCATCACCTTCTGCATGGCAGCGCTCTTTCCGATTACCATGTCAGCCTTTTTTTTGGAATCTACCTGCTTTAAAAGCTCGGCATGCTGAATAGAAAGTTCACGACCTTCCAATGCTCTCTTTACGATGACTTCCAGCTGCTCCAAATTAAGGGGCTTGGTGAGGAAATCATAGGCGCCGTCCTGCATAGCCTTAACCGCAGCATCGATTGAGCCGTGACCGGTAAGCACAATCACCGGGATTCCCGGCATTTTAGTGGTGACTTCGCGCAAAACCTGCTCACCAGAGATTGAGCCGGGCATTCGTAAGTCAGTAATCACAAGATCAATGTCCCCTTTTGAGATAAGCTCCAAGCCTTCCTTTCCGTTGGCGGCGATTTTGACATTGTAGCCGTCCATCTCAAAGTCTGCGGCAAGACCTTCGCGGATATTTTTTTCATCATCTATGATAAGAATCGTGAATTTCATATCTTTTCTCCAGAATCAGCGTAATTTTCCTTAAAGGTAAGCAATTTTTTCTCGATTTGGGGAAGCGGCAGGGAAATGGTAAATGCGGTTCCCTCGCCCAAATCTGAAGAAACCGAAACATCACCGTTGAATTCCTTTATGATTTTGTAGCTCATGGCCATTCCCAGGCCAGTACCGTTGGATTTGGTGGTAAAATATGGCTCAAAAACTCTGGAAAGAGTCTCCTCGTTCATGCCGCTTCCGTCATCTTTGAAAGTGAGGATGTAACGGTCTCCTTCAATTCTGCTTTTTATGCTGATTTTTCCGTGAATCCGGCTCTCATCATCGTCAAATTTCTTTTGAATGGCGGAAATTGAGTTCTGAGAGAGATTTACGATTACCTCCCTGAAAAGTTTTGCGTCTAAAAGCAGACGGACATCGCAGGAACATAAGTCAGAATGTAAGTCAATGTGCTTTTCGGTGAATTCTGGCGTAAAAAACGAAATGAATTCGGAAAGGATTTTATCAGGATTGGCAAGCTCCAGCTTTGCAGAAATCGGACGCACTGCCATCAAAAAATCAACGACAATTTTATTGAGCCGCTCGATTTCCTGAGTAATCACATTAAGATAGTCTTCGGCATATTTTGCAGGAGGAAGAAGGCCATCTCCATCCCGTTTTTTTTTGATTGCCTTCTGCATGAGCTGAATATGAATGGAAATCGCTCCCAGCGGATTTTTGATTTCGTGGGCAACGCTGGCCGCCACATTTGTCAGCCCTGCCAGAGTCTCCATGCGGTGAAGAAGAATTTCCTGATTGCGTTTTTCGGTCACATCATCGATTCTGATTATTGAGCCGATAAGATTCTGACTCTGATTTGAATTCTGAACCAGAGGAGTGACATACATATCGATAAAACGAACAGAGCCGCTAGCCGTGGTGACCGTAAATTCATCTGAAATATTCGTTTTGTCGTTTTCGTAGGCATTTTTCAAGAAACGGGCAATATCCTCATCGTCGATAAGAGTCCATACAGAGATTTTTTCAGATTTCGCGTCCTCAGGATTGCTGGAAAAAGGCAAAAATCTCTCTGCCGCCTTGTTGATTTTTAAAAGACAGAAGGATTCATCAACGATGACAAGCCCCGTGGAAAGGCTCTGAAAGATTGAGTCCAGCATGTCAATTTGGGCATATCCGTCCTCAACGAGAGACAGAATCTGTGCGGAAGAGAGTTTTTCGATTTTTTGCGAGACCCGGCGGGAAAAGTCTGTCATAAAGCAGCCCCCGACTGAGCCCAAGAGCGTTTTACGCTGGACAAATCACGGGAAAGCCTTTCAACGGCAGCCGCAGGGGAAATGTTAAAGACTGTGATTGAGTTGTAACACTCCCGGCAAAATCCCACGATTTTCGCGCAAACTTCGCTTCGGGCAGCAGAATGAACTTCCCCACGGGCACATTCCAAGATTCCTGTGAGGAAAATTTTGAGCAGGAAGCGAGGCTCAAAGGAAGCACACTCTTTTACGATTGAGTCCGCAAGGGGAATCTGTCCTGTCATCAGGTAATTGAAATATGAAGCGGCTGATTTTTTGATTTCAGAGGGCTTTACCGGCAAAAAGAGCTGCAAGTAATCATTGATAAGAAGATTTTCTTCTTCCCCACGGGCATGAAAAACACGCTGAACGACTTCTTTTTGCTGAATTGCACTTCTCTCGCTGAAATTGTAGGTTCGCACACGGGAGAGAATCGTCGGCATGACAGCCCCCCTGTTCGCCGTAGTAAGGATAAATACCATATCTTCAGGCGGCTCTTCAAGAATCTTCAAAAGAGCATTTCTAACGCTCTCCTGCATTCGCTCTGCGTTTTCGATGATGAAGATTTTTTTTCCAGAAACACTTTTCATGTGAGCCCAAGAGGAAGCACGGCGAATCTGATTTACAGGAAGAGAATCATACATAAAAGCCGAACTTAATTTGTCACAGTTTTTTATGATGTCATCGCAGATTTTTTCAAGTTTCTCTGAATCGGGCAAATCTTTTTCGGGATTGAGTTTTTCCATCTGCTCATCGATTGCGGCGAGAATGGGGGCGAGCTTTGAAAGTTTGTCATCCCCTTCCCACAGAACTTGAGAAAAACGCATGGTCAGTTTGCGCACTGAGCGGATAAAAAGATAACGAACCGCCATCAAAAAACTTGAATTATCGAAGGAAGCCTGCAGAAATGCCCGTTTTGCCGCAAGGATTTCCAGGGAACAGTCACGGGGACCTGCCAGAAGAACATTCGTGTTTGAAAGTTCCTTGTTTTTTTTGCAAGAAGGACAGTCACAAAGCCAGTGTCCCCGCTGATTGTATTTATTCTGACCTGAGCAGGAAAGGATTCGCGCGATTTCAAGGGCACAGGTAAGTTTTCCAGAGGAAGCAGGTCCGGAAAGGAGAATCGCTCCCGGAAGCCGATTATTCAGAATATCCTCCCGTAAAAGCGAAGATGCATTTTGATAAAGAAGATTATCGAACATTAGGCGAGCATCCCCCTTATATATGCGATTGGCTGCTCAAGATAAGGAAGAAGAATCTTAGCCACCGTACTTGAAGACAAAAGCGAGTCAAAATCAAACCAAATCTGAGCCTTCATCAAAATCAAAACACAAGAAACGATTAAAAGCCCTTCAACAGCCCCGAAAGCTAAGCCCAATACCCGGTCCAGGCTCTTCATGATTTCGCCAGAGAAAATCGCGCCCACAATAATTTGAATGATTTTGACGATGAGAAAGGCCGTTATAAAAATAAGAATAAAGGCAAGGACTATATCCACTGCAGGAATCTTGATGATTTTTTCGATGTGTGGAGCCAGCACACCGCAAAAGTAAAATCCCGCAACCAAGCCAACAATCACGGCGAGTTTTCCGAACAATTCCTTAATAAGACCGTGAATCATCGCGACAAAAGCAAATGCCGCGATAATAATTAAAAAAACAATATCGATGAAAGTGAATGTCATTTTCCCTCTCCATAAGAATTTTCCCAGACGATTTCAGCGATTTTTTGCGCGGGGCGTTTTCCCTCAGATAAAGATTTTGAAGCAAGGCTGGCATTCATACGGAAAGCAGGCTCGCTCATCTTTTCGAGAGCGGATTTTAAATGGCCAGAATCGGCTTCTTGTCCTAAAAGAAGGATAGCCGCCCCCTTCTCCTCAAAGAATTTCGCATTGTCAACCTGATCCCCCCTCGTTCCGCTTCCGCAGAGAGGGATCAAAACCATTGGTTTACCGAGCACAGATGCTTCCCAAATTGAGTTGGCACCTGCCCGGCTTAAAATTATGTCGGCAGAGGAAATGACATCGCTCATCTCTTTGTAAATGAAGGGATGGAGAAAATAGCCCTCGTGATTTTTCGGCATTGAGTCCGCATCCCTGGCCCCGCACTGATGGACGACATTAAAACGCTGTGTAAGCCAGTCAAGATTTTCTGAGACAAGCTGGTTTATCTGATGAGCGCCAAGGCTTCCGCCGAGAACGAGGAGAATGGGCTTCTGGGGATTGTAATCACTTCTTGACTCAAAAAGGAATTTTTTACCGTTTTCGGGATTTGTCCCGTAAAAGACCGGACGGACAGGATTCCCGGTAACAAGAGCCTTTTTTGCCCTGGCCTCTCCCAGATATTTCTTTGTCTCTTCGTAGGAAAGGAGTATTTTAGTCGCGAATCTTGAATTCAGTCTTGTGGCCAGTCCTGGCGTAAAATCACACTCATGGGTGAAGATCGGGATTTTTAAAAGAGAAGCCGCCATGCAGGGAGGAACGCTGACAAATCCGCCTTTTGAGAAAAGCACGGCCGGTCTGATTTTTGCCAGCACGAAAAATGACTTTACAAGCCCCGCGAAAATCTTAAAAAGGTCGGTGAAATTCCTGAGGGAGAAATTGCGGCGGAGTTTTCCGCTGGGGATTCCGATAAAAGTGTCGATGGAGCCTGATTTTTCAACCAGGTCTCTGTCCATGCCGCTGGAATTTCCCAGCCAGATTATTTTTATTTCCTGATTCTGATTTGAGGCCAGAGCACGGAGCTCATCGGCGACGGCAAGTCCCGGATAAATGTGTCCGCCGGTTCCTCCACCGGCAAAAACAAAGGTATTTTGTGATTTTTTCATTTTATTCCCTATAAAAAAAGCCATGCGGAAATCAAATGATTCCCACATGGCTCATTATGACACACTTTTGGAAGATAGACAATCGAATTACATCTTGAAGCGAATGCTCATGGCTCCGCTCCAGAGGCTTGAATCCCCTCCCAAATGGCGCAAATCAGCACAGATGCTTGCAGTTACCTGAACAAAGACAAAATTGAACCCAAGTCCGCCGTAAATCTGCGGCTGGAAGCCTCCGAAACCATCTGAAGAGGCAGTCCCCTTTCCTGAAGAAGAAAGGCCAGCCGTATTCATCGCAGCTTCATAATCACCCTTGAATTTCCAAGACCAGTCGTTGTCATAATTTGAAATTACGCCGCGTAAACCGAGGAATGGGGTGAATCCGATTTTTACGACCGGGATATTAAGCGTTTTTGAAACCTGAACCTGAGCATACAAGGTATGCACATTGTAATCGACCATTGCCTCAGCCTTGTCATTTGTTGCCCCGAAAGAACCTTTGTTCAAAGAATAACCAAGCCCCACAGAAACAGCAGGAAGAGCGAGGCCGTCCTCAAGGAGAGCGTAGCGGGCATCAAAGGCAAAAGTAAGGAATTCGGCAGTGAAATCAACATCCATGGAATTGAGTTTACTGACATCCAGGGTCATGAAAGAAAATCCCACATCAAAAGGAAGAAATACGCCGCCGATACGCAAATCAGCGTTGAAGACCGGGAAGAAGAAATCATCTTTTACGCCGGAAATCCCCAGCTTACTGGCAGCCTTTGCCAGAGCCGATGTATTCAGGTGGGTCATACCTGCATTGATACCAACTGCGAAGTGAGGCGGAACTGAGGGGAAGACTTTTCCGATGAAGGCTTCGGCATACACATTCTGCTGGACGGCAGCCTGAGGCACAGAAAATCCAAGCTCCGATGAAAAATCATCCAGGCCAGAATTGAATGTTGAGATGTATGAGTCTGCTTCCGCCTTATAAGCGTCGATATAATCAGACACTGCATCTGCAAAAATGAAAGCCTGACCTGCGGAAAATAATAAGGCTGTGAGAGCCAGTTTTTTCAAAATTTTCATATAATTCTCCTTTTTACGCCCATAGTTGCCTATGGGAATCTATCAATAGTTAAAATTATAACAAGTTTCTTACCGTTTTCAATTGAAAGCTTTTTTAAGACAGTTTTTCAAGAATTTTCTTACCGACCTTCCAGTTGTCCCCCGCCCCCATGGTCACGAAGACATAACCGTCAGGGTAATCCTTTCCGCTTGGCTCAGAAAGGAAAGAAAACCCTACTTCCGCCGCATCATCAAATTCTCCGGCATAAGTGACATCACCGTGATATTTTTTTGCATGATCTGCCAGAATCTCGCCGGTGACTTTTGCCGCGCCGGCGTTTTCCCTTGCGCTTCCGTAAATTTTATTGATAATGACCCTGTCCGCACAATCAAAAGACGAGGCAAATTCTTCAAGCAGGGCAGCCGTTCGCGTGTAGGTGTGGCTCATGAAATCCACGATGATTTTGTGATTCCTGTAGAACTGACGGAATCCCGCCAGAGTCGTCTTAATCGCCGTGGGGTGATGGCCGTAATCGTCGATGAAAATCACATCCTGTCCTAACGGAGTCTTTGAGTGCCCGACGATTTCACTGCGCCGCTTTCCGCCTGCAAAATTCCTAAGGCCGCGCTTTAAGTCTTCGATATAGTCTTTTGGATTTTTGCCCGCGCTCTTTAAAAGCTCGGCTGAGAGAGCCAGCGCCGCCGCCGCGTTACGCACATTGTGGTCACCGGGAACGCAAATGGAACACTCTCCAAAAGCCTCAAGCGTAAAATAATGACTGCCGTTCTCGACCCGGCCGAAAGTCAGCTTGTAATCGCCCACGGCATTTTCGCCGTAAGGAAGAGAGTGAATATCGCTCCGTTTTTCTTTTGCAAGGAGTACAGCCTGGCAGGCTCCCTTGTCATCGGCACAGTAAATGACCTGCCCGCCCTGAGGCAATTTGCAGATATAGTCCACGAAAGCAGAGAGGATGTCCTCGTAAGTTGGGTAATAATCCTGATGGTCGCTCTCAACGCTGGTAAGGATGATTTTTTTCGGCTCAAAGGCCATGAAATGCCTCTGATACTCGCAGGTCTCGGCCACAAAATACTCATGACCCTTCGTCATCACGCAGGAATCGCCGAAACTCTTTATGATGGAACCTGCCAGAACCTGAGACTGCAGGGGAAGCTCCTTTAAAAGAGTGCCTGCCAGCCCCGTGGTGGTGGTCTTCCCGTGAACGCCGCATACACCGCATGAATAGGAAGTCCGGCTCACCGCCCCCAAAGCCTCAGAATAAAGCAGCATGGGAAGTCCGCGATTTTTTGCCTCGATAAGGTCGGGATTCTTTTCCACCGAATAGGCGCTTGAATAAATCACGAACTGTACGCTGTCAGTGATATTGTCAGCTGAAAAAGGCCGGGCAGAGATTCCCACTTTTTCAAGGATTTCGTCCGTGTAAAACCTCTCTGAGACATCGCTTCCTGTTATTACAGCCCCACGGGCGTGAAGGATTTCCACAAGGGCGACCATTCCGGTTCCCTTGATTCCGACAAAATGAAAATGTACGCCCGATACTGAATCGGGCAATTTAATTTCTGACATAAAAAACCTGTTTAGACACTGAAATTGTCAATTTGGCTTCCTATCTGCTCAATCGACGCCTTCATTTTATCAGAAATCCTATCCAATGCGCTACCAGTTTCACGGATTTTTATGGCGCTGGAACCCATGAGCATAACGCTGTCCTTCATGACCCCGGTGGCGTCCTTCAAACGGCGTACTTCCTCAAGAATCTGCTTGTTGCCCTCGCTCATCTCAGCGCTTGCCGTCTTGACCTCGGCAGTGCTGTCGCTCATATTACGCAGGGCATCTACAATCTGACGGCTTCCCTCCTGCTGCTCTTCCATGGCACTCTTTATCTGACGGACAAGCTGGTCTGTCTCTTTGATTCCTTCCGAGACAGAGGTGAAGGTCGCGCTTGTCTCCTCAGAGGCCGAAACGACGGATTCGATGGAAGCCTTGATTTTATTGAGCTGGTCGCCGATAGTCTTTGACTGGACTGCACTGGTCTCGGAAAGCTTTCGGATTTCGTCGGCGACGACAGAAAAGCCCTTTCCAGCCTCACCTGCGTGGGCCGCCTCAATGGCCGCATTCATGGCGAGAAGGTTTGTCTGCTCGGCGATTGCCGCGATTGCAGCATTGGCTTCCTGCAGCATTACCGACTGCCTCTCAATCTCCACAATCCGCTCGCTCATTTCATTCTGCTTCTCATTACCGGTTTTTGCCCGGGATTCCAGAGCCTCAAAGGAAATGGCCATTTTTGCCACAGACTGGTTGACGCTGGAGATATTGCCAATCATCTCCTCAACAGCCGTTGAAGCCTCGCTCACCCCGCGAGACTGGGTGTCAATCATGCGTTCCAGGGACTCAATGTTTGAGGCGATTTCATTTACGGCTCCGGCCGTCTCGTCGACACTGGCAGACTGATGACCGATTTGATTCTGAACGCTCTCGATATTCGAAAGAATATCCGACACAGAACGGGTGTTTTCAGAAATACCGTCGTGCATTTCAGATCCCGCATCAGTCAAATCATTGCGGGAAGCCTTTACATCTTTCATGATATTCTGCAGTTTTTCCACGAAAGTGTTGAATCCTACCGTAACAGAGCCGATGTCATCATGAGACTGAACTTTGATTCGCTGCGTGAGGTCGGCATTTCCAGAGGCAATTCCATTGAGATTCCTGTCCAGAATGCGGAGGGGCTTCAACATGCGGTACACGGAAATTCCAGATGTCAAAATCAAAACAAGGGCAATTCCCAGGGCAAAACAGAACATGATGAATGTGAGGGAGCGGCTAGTAGCATAAACCTGAGCAGAAGGAACGCAAATCGCCATGCTCCAGGGAGTGCCATTTACAGGCGAGTAGACCATAAGCTCATCACCTGACGGAGCATAAACCCAGCCGGTTCCGCTTTCACCGGCAACCATCGACCTGGCAATTTCCGGAAGACCCTTATATTCGGCATTAATCCGGGTAAAATTTTCCCTCATGACTATTTCATGATTTGGGAAGGACATAATAGTTCCGTCCCCGGCAAGCAGAATAGCATAGCCGTTCTCGCCCACTTTAATTGCGTCAATAGCTTCTGACAGACGGGAATGAGAGACTGCCCCAGAAATGAAACCTATTGCCTTTTTGTTTATGCTTACGGACTTGCAGACATAATACGCCGCATCTTCATTGCTTGTTCCGATAGGATTACTTATATACTGGGATTTTCCGCCGTTCTTCATGAACTGAAAATATTCCGTTCCCGAAACATCCCGAGTCTCACCCTCATCATTTGTTCCTATTCCTGTCTCATAGTCACAGAACATAATTTCTTTAAAATCAGAACTGCGGATTTTTCGATGTGAAATTATCCATTCGATTAAATCATCCGCACTTCCTCCTTCCTGAACAGGATCCGCCATAGTGTACATACGCAACTGCTGCATGAATTTTGAGTTGCGGTAGCTCAATCCCTGAACCTCAGCCTGAATCAGTTCTGTAGTAGAAGAAATATAAGTTTTTTCAGTACCCTTTCGAACCGCAAATATCGTGGCAAGAGACAAAACGGCAATCAAAACGATAATTTCAATTCCAAGCCGCATTCCAAACCTAAGGGATAAATTTTTCTTTTTCATACGCACCTCAACAGATAAATTTTTCATTGTACATTTTAACATAGTAAGTAAAAAAGTAAAGGATATAAAAAATAGAGGAATTCAAAAATTCACCGTTAAATTTCCATGGCGGATTCCGATAATTACAGTATAAGAAAGAACGCCACGAGCGTGGAATGGAGAAAAATATGGTAAGAAGTCTTTGGACAGCGGCAACAGGTATGAACGGTCAGCAGCAGAATCTTGACACGATTTCAAACAACCTCTCAAATGTCAACACAA
>JAFUHS010000107.1 GCA_017468745.1 Treponema sp.
ATGACAGCCCGTCAATATGTGAGCGATGAAACTTATTACATTTGGGGGAAGCAATTCTTTTTGGAATTCAAGCCTTCTCAAAAACGATCTTTCAAGATTGACGGAAACAAAATCATTCTGGAAATGAAAGAAAATTCCACGGTAGAGCAGCGCAAAAGATTTGTTCGTGAAGAGTTTAGAAAGATTTTAATTGAACAATTAAACAGACTTATTCCAAAATGGGAAGAAAGAACAGGTCTTTATTGCGATTCGTTTCAGACAAAATATATGCTTACCCGTTGGGGAACTTGTAATTCAAAGGCAAAAAGGATCTGGATAAATCTGCAGATGGTAGAAAAACCATTGGAATGTTTGGAATATGTGATTTTGCATGAGCTTACTCATTTGAAAGTTTCTAATCATGGAAAAGACTTTATCGCAAATATGGACAAATATATGCCTGACTGGAAAGACAGGAAGAATCTCTTGAATGAGCGGATTTTAGACAGTTATAGAGGATAATTTTTTTTTCTGCTATACTAGCCCCATGACACATCTCGCTTCATCCCACAATCTTTTCTCCCTCGGCACCATCGCCATGGAAACCGACTCCATCCACACGGTTCAGCCCCTTTCCGTTTCCTTTCCAAAAGGCAGGCTTTCTGTGGTGACCGGCGTTTCCGGTAGTGGAAAGACCACCATGATTCTGGAAAGTCTGATTCCGGGGATTCAGGCTCTGCTGGAGAAAAAGATGCTTCCGAGCCATGTAAAGAAAATTCAGGCGGAGGGAATCGGTCAAATCAAGCTGATTGACGCCACGCCCATCGGAATCAATATCCGCTCCACGGTGGCAACTTACGCCAATATTCACGATGAGCTGAGGAAAATCTACGCCCGCGCTCCCCTCGCAAAAGAAAAGGGCTTTAAGGCCGGAGATTTTTCCTACAACACAGGAAGTCTTCGCTGTCCTACCTGCGACGGCACTGGAAAAATCAGCCTGGATGTTCAGTTTTTGCCTGATGTGGACATTCCCTGCCCGGACTGCCGCGGCTCTCGCTATTCAAAAGAAGCCTTCAGGATTTTGCGGAAGAAAAAGGGGAGTGGTGCGGGCGACGGCATTTCCCTTCCAGCCCTTATGGAACTGAGCGTGGACGAAGCGATTGAAGAATGTTCCGACCTTCCCCTTGTGCGCTCCAGGCTTCAAGTGCTTCACGACATCGGCCTGGGCTACCTTACGCTGGGCGAAGAAACTCCGGGGCTTTCCGGCGGCGAGGCTCAGCGGCTCAAGCTTGCAAGCGAGATGGGGCGGGGGCAGGGCGACACGATTTTTGTTTTTGACGAGCCCACAATCGGACTTCACCCTCTGGATGTCATCACCCTGCTTTCAGTTTTCCGTCACCTTATAGAAAACGGCGCCACGGTCATCGTCATCGAGCACGACCTTGATGTAATCCGCTCTGCCGACTACATCGTAGACATGGGCCCCGGCGGCGGCAAAGACGGCGGCCGGATTGTTGCCTCAGGAAGGCCAGAAGAAATCCGTGCCTGCGCCGAAAGCGTGACGGGGCGCTATATCTGATTTTTCAGAGACAGCAATCATTTTGCTGGATTTTTCGTTTCACTTCGGTTAGAATAAATTAAAATAAAAACGAGGTGAATTATGAACGAGACATTACAGATTTTGGAAAGCCGGCGCAGCTGCCGCAAATTCATTGCGGATAAAATGCCCTCTGAGGAAGATTTAAAGGCTATCGCCCGTGCGGGAACTTTTGCCCCCAGTGGTCATGGAAGTCAGTCTGGCAAGATAATCGTTGTTACGAACAGAGACTTGCGTGATAAAATCAGTGCGGAGAACGCAAAAATCATGGGGCAGCAGCCGGGATTTGACCCGTTTTACGGTGCTCCGGTCATTATGATTGTTCTTGTAGATAAAAATGCCCCCACTTATAAATACGACGGCCCTCTTGTAATGGCCAATCTCATGACTGCGGCCGAAAGTCTCGGAATCTCCAGCATTTGGATTCACCGTGCAAAAGAAGAATTCGACTCTGATTTCGGAAAGCAGATTTTAAAAGAACTCGGACTTGAAGGCGAATATGAGGGGGTCGGCCATGTCGCCCTTGGCTATGCCGCAGATGGAGCAATCCGTCCTGCCGCGCCGCGCAAGGAAAATGTTTTCTGGTGCCGCTAGAATTTTCTGCTCAAAATGATAGAAGGCAAACGCGATTCTTTTGAAATTTCTGATTCTTATCTCGAAACTCTTTCTTCCGGCTTGAACGCGGAGCAGCTTTCCGCTGTCAAAGAAACTCGGAATGTCGTGGTTTCGGCGGGGGCGGGCAGCGGTAAGACTACGGTTCTGGCCAGTCGCTATGCCTATCTCGTTGAGGCGAAAAATCTTCCATGTGACAGGATTCTGACCCTCACTTTTACCAAAAAAGCCGCCAACGAAATGAAGGAGCGGATTTTCAAGGGCTTGCGTTTTCATCTTCAGGGAAAAGATGTCAAAGGAAAAAAAGCCTTGCCGCCAGATTTTGAGCATCTTGACCAGATTAAGGAGAGGGCACAGGCGGCGATTGAGTCTTTTGACAAAAGCCACATCCAGACTTTGGACAGCTACTTTTCTGAGATAGCGAAAAAAGGTGCCCGATATTACGGAATCAACCCGAATTTCAGCCTTGATGACGATAAAATCAATTCAGTGGTCAACTTTAAGGCGACAAAATATGTCTTTGAGCATCTTGATGACGAGGAAATAAAAGAAATCGCCCGGATTTTTAAGATTCAGAATGTAGCCAGCGACCTTTTTGCTCATTCGATTCTAAAATTTTCTACGGTTCTTACGCCAATCGATTTTGAAAAAAGCCTTGCCGCCCAAAAAAATCGGATTTTAAAGGATTATGAGAAAATCACGGCTCTAATCGAAGATGAAATCGCTTCATTCATTCTGCTGCCTAAAGTTTCCAAGCCAGGCGCCGCACTCCAGAAATTGTACGGTTACATGGCTGAATTCGGAAATCCCGAAAAACCTTCTTTGACGGCAGAGATTTTTGAAAGCGGGGAAAAGGCAAAATCCTTCCTTGAAAAAAAATTTTTTGCTTATTGCAAGAGCGTTACGGGCTATTGTCTGAGTGGCTGTCGAGATGACGCTTATAAAACTTTCAAGGCAAATCTTCTTTCTCTCCTTGAAAAACTTTACCTCATTGCCAATTCGATTTCGGGATTTGCCCTGCAAAAAAAAGTCTTCGTTCATCTGGCCGCTTTTCAGGAAGATGTGAACAGGACTAAGCGCACGGGCGGAATCCTTTCTTTTTCCGATGTCAGTCAGCTTGCCCTTGCCAGTCTTTCTGAGCACGAAGAAATCCGCCATATCGAGCAGCAGAAATTCGATGCCATAATGATTGACGAATTTCAGGACGACAACAGCCTTCAGTGCGATGTACTTTTGATTCTTTCCGACGCTCATGAAAAATATGATGAAAATGATAATTACATTCTGCCCCGACTTTCTGACCCAGATTTAAGCCAAAGGCTGGACAGTCACAAACTTTTCTTTGTAGGCGATGACAAGCAGAGCATTTACCGTTTCCGTGGGGCCGATGTCTCGGTTTTCCGCACTTTGTCTGCATCGATTCCTACTTTAATCGAACTCAAAACAAATTACCGCTCTGACCCGGAGCTGATTCGTGCCTTCAACAGTCTTTTCGGCGGTTACGACTACCCGGACAGCAAAAAAGTGAATGATTCTCTGCCGGCCATTTTTATGACAAAAGAGAAATTTCCGCCTCGGCCGGACGGAAGCGCGCAGATTCCTGATTATGAGGCGGATTATAAGCGGGTGGAAGTCCCTGATTTTAAATTAGCGTCATGCGATTTTTCACAGAAAAAAGTCACGCTTGCCCTCTATCCTAAAAAAGATGATGAAAAAGAGGCTCCAGCTTCTTCTGCCGGCTCCCCCGGGGAAAAGGCCGATACCGAGGCTGAGCGAAAAAACTATGAGTGTGAGGCGAGTTTCGTTGCCGGTGAAATCAAAAAACTTCTGGCCGAAAAAGATTCTGAAGGAAATCAAAAATATCACTATAGGGATATTGCCCTGCTTTTCCGTACGGCAGCTCCAAGTGCCCCTTACGAAAACATCCTTCTTTCAGCGGGAATTCCTTATTCCACAGAAGTCTACAAGGGATTTTTCTCAGACGGTCCCATTAACGACATCATTTCCCTGCTGAAACTCTGCGTTTATCCCGAAGACAAAAATGCCTATGCCAAAGTTCTCCGCTCACCTTTCTGCTCCCTCACTTTTGCCGAGCTTGAAAAAGTTCTGGTGAACACGGAAGAGCCGTACAAATCACCTTTTGACGATAAAACGCTTGAAGCCCTTGCCGAAGATTCTGAACTGACCCAAAAAATCCTCAATCTCAAGGCAATTTACGAAAACATTTGCAGCCGGCTCAGGACTGAAAAACTCACCAAAACGATTTCTTACATCTGGTATGAGCTGGGCTACCGTTACGAAACTTTATGGAACAAAAGCGTCTCCATGTACGCTTCTTTCTATGACATTCTCTTTGAGATGGCACGGCTTGCCGAGGAGAAAAGTCAGAGCCTCGCATCTTTTATTGACATGGTAAAATCCTATGAAGACTCCGACCGAAAATTGGACGGCCTTGATGTGGTCATGGATGCCGAAGACGCGGTTCAAATTCTCACGGTCCACAAAAGCAAGGGTCTGGAATTCAAAGTCGTTTTCGTTTGTGCCGTTTCTGCATTGCCAAAAGGCGGGGCAAGTGACCATACTGCCTTTGACAGTGATTTCGGGCTTCTGCTGAAAACTCCCGCCTGGAAAGACTACGACAGGGCGGCGGACGGGCTTTCTTCAACAGGAAGGATTCGCAAAAATCTTGCCGCGCAAAATTACTGCATGTTCTCGGTTCATGAAGAAAATGAGAGGGAGGAAAGCGCTGAATTGCGCCGTCTTGCCTATGTTGCCTTTACCCGGGCAGAAGAGAGGCTCTACATCGTTGGAAGCGATAAGTGTGAATTTGAGGACGAAGAGAAATCCGCCGAAAAAGCCGTCCCGAAGACCATGTACCAGCTCTTGCTCCCGCTTTTGTATCAGTTCAACACAGAAAACGGCGTAAATCATCCGGCCTTTGATTTTGTGAACGATAGGGAATCTTTTGCCCCCCTCTCAATCGAAGAAAACGGGAAAATCGAAAAGTCAGACTTCATCGCCAGCCTGCCTGTCTCAGAAAATGTCAGCGTGGAGCAGGAAAAACTCTCGCCGAAAGTTTATGTCTCACCGAGCAAGTTGAAAGCGGGTGGGGGAAGTCTCCCCCTCGCTCCAGCCAACAAGTTGTCTTCCGCTACCCCCTCTGCCAATGCGGATTATTCCTTGATTAATCTGATTGTCGCAAGCACTGTGCCTGGTGGAGAAACTCTGGATTTGGAAGATGAAGGGGATGAGAGTGAAAATGCTTTGGTAACCCCGCTCTTTGATTTTACTCACTTTGGTACGATTGCCCATGCTTACATGGAAGGAAAAGTGCTGGGGAAAGAGCCGAAAATCAGTGGTCGGGAATGGATTGGCATGAACGAAAGTTTTATTCCCAAAATCGGCATGGAAAAATGGTCGGGCGAGACTAACCGAGAGAAAAAAATCGCAAAAATCCGCGAGCTTTGTGCCGACATGGCGGTCAAATTTGAAAATTCTTCTATATATAAGGAAGTTTCCGCTGCCGGCTGGAAAAAAACAGAATATTCTTTCAGGAGCCTTGTCGATAAATCCTTCGTTGGAACTTCCCCAAGCGAAAGCGGGGAGGCAGGCAAAGATGATGGCGAAGATTACGCCGACGAACTGATTGTCACCGGTCAGATTGACTTGCTTTATCAAAATGCGCCCGGCTCAAAATACAAATACACTATCGTCGATTACAAAACCAACCAGAAAATCGAGCCGGAACTTTACTATGCCCAGCTTGCCTGTTACCGAAAAGCCGTAAGCCAGATGCTGGGAAGAGCCGAAAGCGAAATTCGCTGCGTCCTCTATTATTTGCGTTTCGCTACGGAAGTGGATATAACGGAAGCCG
This sequence comes from Treponema sp., assembly GCA_017468745.1. Lineage (GTDB taxonomy): Bacteria > Spirochaetota > Spirochaetia > Treponematales > Treponemataceae > Treponema_D. The sequence continues at coordinate 6,063 of JAFUHS010000107.1, forward strand.
CTCGCTAAAAAAAAATTCATTTTTCTGGAATTGAATTTGCAGGGGAAGAGGTTGCCCGTTTTGAGCGAATGTCTTCCGTAACTCCAGGCGACTTAGTATTATAATTTAAAATTCTATAAAAACATAGTATAATGCAAAATATAAATTTTACATAGCGGGAGCGTTACAATGAAAATTTCAAGAATTGGCATCGGAGTTATCTTTTCAATGGCAGTGATTTTTTGCTATACCTCATGCGACAGGAGAAGAAGTGGTGTCAATACATCGAAAACACCGTCCGAGCCAGAAACGCCATCCGCTTCGAAAATTTCAGAAGCACCAAAGGAAAAAGCCTATCAGTTTCATAGCACGGTAACTTATCTTGCAGAAGGAACGGACGGAACTTGTGGAACTGAGGCAAGATACTGCTACTTTGGTGACTGGCCGCAGACTGTAAAGGCAGACAGTGTAACTGTAAACACGGCAAAAAGCTTAACAATGGGAAGCGCAACATATTATTTAGGCGATGATAACAATTACTACGCAAAATGCACGGAAAACGCTTATACAACTGGTTACAAATACAGTGACGGTACAGATGTTGCGCAGATAAGTGCAGGTAGCGAGAAATACTTTAAGGTAGAGCCGATTAAGTGGCGTGTCTTGAACCCAGGCACAAGCGGAAACAAGATTCTTGTTGCGGAAAATATTTTGACTGCGAATATCCCATATTATGGCTCAACTGATAATCGGGTGCAGAACACTACAACAATTTATGCAAACAACTACAAGTATTCGAACATCCGTTCATACCTTAACGGAACTGCTAACCACTTTGTACTAGACGGCGGAAGTGCTACGGCGAACGATATTGACTGGAGCGGAAAGGGCTTTTTGCAGACAGCCTTTACCACAAGCGCACAGAGCCTGATTGCCGAAAGCTCTGTGGACAACTCTGACACAAGCACAAGTGATGCAAGTGGAAGTATAGACAAAGCAATTGCTTACGCCTGCGAGAACACAAACGATAAAATCTTTTTGCTGAGCGAAAAGGAAATCACAAGAACTGATTACGGATTTTCTGCATTCAATGAAAGTGGACAAGGAAACAGCCGCATAAGAATGACAACAGATTATGCAAAAGCAAACCATGCATATCAGAGCACTACAGCTGGCTACGGCGGCTGGTGGTGGCTTCGTTCGCCCAGTTATGGCTCTAGTGGTCTCGTGCGCACCATTCTCAATGACGGCAACGCCACTCGCAACGACGGAGTGCGTGGCAGAAATGGTGGCATAGTTCCCGCTTTGTCAATTTCCGCAGGAAACTGACAAAGTCTTTTGCCCTTGATTATGCCTGTCTGCCGGAACTCTTTAAAAAAGTGTCTGAGCATCCTGCCATAATACATCTGGCTTTGGGATATTCAATTTTTTTACGCCTCAGCTTTCCACAAGCCGTGTTTGTTGCAGAATTCGTAGGCGGCGAGTAATTTTTCGTCAGAAAGGGCGAATGTGGCTTTTGGCTCTTCGCCGGGATTCAAGTATTTTCGCTGAACGCCCTTGTCTGTTTCGATTTGGATCCACTGGATGTAGTGATCGGCTTCCATTGGGTGAACTGCCGAGCCTACTTTGACCGTAATTTTGTCGCCGCTCTGCTCGATGACAGGAACATGTTTTTCGGTAGCACCATCGCTGGTATTTGCTTTAAGCTCTGTCATTTCATCGCCGCAGCAGACGACCACAGGGCAGCCTTTGTTCACGACTTCAAGAATCTTGCCGCATTTTTTGCATTTAAGGAATTGTGCCATTTCATACCTCTTTCAATTAAAAATCTTGTTCTATTTTAACCTAGGAATCTCCAGAAAGCAAAGAAAATATTCTTGCAAAAACCCAAGACCTTGGGTTATACTTGAAATATGTCAAAGAAAACTGAGCAGATTTACAAATCCATCGCTTCCCTTGAAGACTTGAAGAATCAGATTTCAATCATAAGGGAGCTGGCAAAATCAAAGGCTGGGTGTGAAATCTCCGAAATCGAGCGGACCGAAGAAATCCGCCACCTTGAGAATATTGAATTTGAGATGACCCAGCATTTAAAATCTCTGCGTTTCTGGATTGGCTCTCTTTACTCTTACAACGGAAAATCCACCAGCAGGGCAAAAGTCGCGGCCAGTCAGGAAAACGGCAGAAAGGGCGGGCGGCCTCCCAAAGAAATCACGATGATGAAAAAACGGCGGGCGGAGCTTGAGGCTTTGATTGAAGAGGCGGAGCGGGAAAAGCTTGTCACGACTGACTTTGAAAGGGAAGAGGAGCTTGCCCATGAAATTGAAAGTTATGGGAAGGAGTGCTCTAATATAGAAGAAAAGTTAGAAAAGTGGAATGAAGAGCGAAAATTGATTTGAAGCGGAAATGACGCGCGGGCATGGAGCCGGGCCGAAGGCAGCCGCTTTGCGGCCGAGCGGTGAGCGAGCTGCGGAACGCCCGAAGAGCGTTTGTCTCGCACTTTAAAATAAAAAAAACATCAGCACTCTTTGCGGAATAGTAGACTCGAACTACTGACCCCCACGATGTCAACGTGATGCTCTAACCAACTGAGCTAACCCCGCAGACAGTGCTGATGTTGTATACAACTATATCAGAGCCACCCCTTGTGTGTCAAGTAACTGATGCCAAAAATCCGGAAAATTTGTTTTTAATTCCCCTGTGAAAAGACCTGTCTGTTTTCCGAATTGGACTTATTTGTTTTCTTCGTTCTGAATCTTGATTTCTTCCAACAGCTCTCTCTTGTAATCAAACCACTGGGGAACGGTGACTTTTTTTAGCGGGCGTTTTGACTTATTGTCTGGGGCTTTAGCGGCTTCTTTTCGCTCAAGATAGTTTGAGTAGAGTTTTTTGATTTTTGACTTGCGCTGTTCCTTGCTTGAAAAGGGAGTGTAGCCCTTAAATTGCTCTTCAAGGGGCTTTGCGCTGTCTTTCGCCAGCTTTTCTGCCACTTTCATCGTAAAAAAAGCGTCTGCCTTGCTGTCGTGGAATTCCATTCCCTGAGAGGGAATTCCAAGTTTTTCGACGAAAGCTCCGAGTCCGCCCTGCATATCGTAGAATTTTTCTGCAAGCGGGCGGATATCGTAGCAGTTAAAGTCAATCAGTTCCAAATCGTAGCGCAGACACTCGGTCGCAATGGTGGCGACATCATTCTGGCAGCCAAAGCCGAAAACACGGCGGTCTCTTGCTTCGAGAAGAGATTTTATTTTTGAGTAATGATGAGAAAATTTCTGATTTGCGTAGTAGTCTTCCCTTCGGTAGGAAAGCTTGCATTTTGCGTGCTTTGAAAAAAGATACCAGTCAAAAACCGTATCGGGATTTATGAGTAAATCTGCTGACTCAATAATGGAAAAATCTGAGTTACAGAGAACATAGCCGAATGAGCAGATTTTACCGATTCCGCCGAAGGAATTGGCACATTCGATGTCAAAAAAAAGATAAGTCATTCTGAAATTATAGCATGAAGAGCTGTTTTTTTGCTATAATAATGTCATCTCTGAGCAGTCTGTGGATTCTGTGAGGATTTTATTTATGGAAGAAATTGAAAATAAAAATATCGCCGTCCTTATCGACGCTGACAATACACCGGGCAAAAAACTCCGTGCCATCCTGCAGGAAATAGCGGTTCACGGCCACATCATTACAAAACGCGCTTACGGAGATTTCACGATTCCCACCCTCAAAAACTGGAAGAACGAGCTTAACGACAATGCCATTATCCCTGTCCAGCAGTTCGCCTACACTCAGGGCAAAAATTCCAGCGACAGCGCCATGATTATCGATGCCATGGATTTGCTCTACACCGACAAATACGATGCCATTGCCCTCGTAACCAGCGACTCAGATTTCACCAAACTTGCCACCCGATTGCGGGAAAGCCAGATTTATGTTTACGGAGTAGGGCAGAAGAAAACTCCCCAGTCTTTTATCAGTGCCTGTGACGATTTTATTTACATCGAAAATCTTGTGAACGAGGAAGAAGAGGCCAGCCCGGAGGAAGACGCGGCCTTTGCGGAGCAGAAGCGAAAGAGTCATAAGGCTGCCGACAAGCCCAAAAAATCATTCCTGGGACTTTTGCGAAAGAATGCCAATGGTGAGGTTGCCATGAGCGACCGCCAGTTCCGTAAGATTTTCAAGCTTCTCAACACAGCCTACGACAAATATGCCGACGAGACGGGCTGGGCCGATGTGAGCGCGGCGGGTTCCTTCTTCAAGCGACAGGATCCCGGTTTCGATACAGTTGATTACGGTTTCCGAAAGCTCACTGACTTAATCGAATATTTTGATGATGACTTTGAGATGAAAAAAGAGGCTGGAAGCAGCCGCCGTCATGTAACCTTCTATTACCGCCCGGTGGAAAAATGAGTTTGGAACGGAAAATCAGTAGCATGAACAACTCAAAGGATGTCAAAATAAATGACACAACAGATAATGAAGGTTTTGTATCTGTTGTTGATATGTTTAGAGAGCAGGTCAAAAAAAATCCTGACAAGATTGCTGTAGTAAGTTCTACAAGTTCCCTTACCTATAAAAAACTTGACGAACTGTCCGACAAGGTCGCAGCGTCACTTCTTTCTGCGGGAGTAGTGCCTGAAGACATCATAATGATTATGTTGCCCAGAAATGTCGGTGTATATGTTGCGACGCTGGGAATTCTTAAGACCGGAGCTGCGTACACAATCGTAAACGTGCAATATCCTGATGACCGTGTCGCATACATCTATAACGATGCAAATTGCAAATACCTGATTTCTGACAAAACGAGCGCTTTAGACAGAAATTCACTAATCAATGATGTCCTTAAAAAAGAGCCCCTGCTCATGGAGACCATGCTTTCTAAGCGGAGCGGCACGGCTGAACTTCCTAAAATAGACATCAATCCGTCCTGGCTCTGCTACCTTATCTACACTTCCGGCTCTACAGGAAAACCAAAAGGAGTTATGATAGAACACGGAAATCTTTTTAATTTTGTGAATCCTTCTCCTAAAAATTATGAGGCAAGAGGCATCACAGAAAAAGGAACCGTGTTCCTTGCCATGGCCCAAATGACATTTGATGTTTCTGTAATGGAGGAATGGCTGGGTCTCACCTCAGGCATGACGGTTGCCCTTGCTTCAGATGAAGAAATTATGAACCCGCTCCTAATGAAGGACTTTATGCTGAAAAACAAGATAGATGCAGTCTGCTTTACACCCGCGTATGCCAACACCATCTTCAGCATACCCCAGATGCAAGAAGCACTGCGCGCTATAAAAACCTATGATATCGGGTCAGAAGCCTTTCCTGCAAGTCTCTTTACAAAAATTCGTGCTGTCAATCCTCACGCCTATATCATGAACGGATATGGTCCAACGGAAACAACCATCAGCTGCACTATGAAGGTAATAGAATCATCAGAGAATATCACTATAGGAAAACCGAATGCAAATGTTTACGCTTTTATCGTTGATTCAGATTTACGCGAGCTCCCAAAAGGAAAAATCGGAGAACTGCTGATTTGCGGAAAAAGTGTTGGCAGGGGCTACATGAATCTTCCAGAAGAAACCGCAAAGGCTTTTGTCACTTTCAAAGGAATGAGAGCTTTCAAGACTGGAGACTTGGCATGTATAAATGAGGCTGACGAAATTGAATTTCATGGCAGAGCAGACAATCAGGTAAAACTTCGGGGGTTACGAATAGAACTTGATGAGATTGAGAAAACCATCGCCGAACACAGCGAAGTAAAGCAAAGTGCCGTTAAAATTTTTGACAATAAAATTCTTGTAGGCTATTACACGCTCCGTAATCCGGGGAGTGGTGTCACACCAGAGAATAAAAATATAAGAGAATTCATCAGACAGCATCTTGCCCATTATATGATGCCCGAGGTTCTGATTGAATTGCCTTCAATGCCTGTGACGGAAAATCAGAAAATTGACCGAAATGCCTTGCCAAGACCTGTGTTGCAGGAAAGTAAAATCTTACCGCCGCAGAATGAAAAACAAAAAATTATTCTCGGAATCCTAGAGGATATTTTCCAGGACACTCTGCTTGGAATAAACACCGACTTTATGAATCTGGGAATGTCTTCCCTAGACATAATGCTTTTGTCAGCAGAACTGGCCAAGCACTTCCAAGTCGACGTAAAGTTCAGTGACATTATTCAAAATCCGACTGCACTGGCTCTGGAAAAATTGATTCGTTCAAAAAGTGGGTCAACAGAGACAAAGAAAAAAGACAGGTGTCAGTGTTACGAATTTCTGGCCATCATGGGTGCAGCCTATGCAGCAGACAAAACATCAACCCTGTGGAATCTACCCTATCTTTTTTCTGGGGAAAGGGAAAAAATTTCCATAGAGCAGCTCAAAAAGGCAATTGTTGCAACTTTGAATGCTCATCCGGGAATATGGATGCGCTTTGAGATGATTGATGGAAAACCCTTTCTCATTCGGAATGACGACCATCCGGATTATGACCTTTCAGTCAGAGAAGTGTCAGATGACGAGTTTGAAACAATCAGAAAAAAACTCATCAGACCTTTTTTTACTGGGGAGCCGCAGCTTTTCCGCGTGGAACTGTATGTAACACCGAGTAAAGTCCATTTGTTTTCCGATTTTTCTCACATTGTAATGGATGCGGTCTCTCTTGACATTTTTGTAAAAGATATTGAGAGAGGCTATCGGGGAGAAGCAATAAAGCCAGAAGCGTTTTCTTTTCTTGATTTACTCAAGGAACAAGCTCAATTTGTCAGAAGCAGCGAACAAAAAAAAGTCATTCAGTTCTACCGAAATCTCTTTAAAAAGTCTCCGGTAAAAAGCTCATTTCCAAGTGACCTGCATGATGAGGTTCCTTTAGTCGCATGGCATAAACAAAACCTTGGCATTTCCACTGAGGCGGTCAGAAAGATATGTGCCTCACTCAGAGTGTCTGAATCCATACTCTTTATGGCTCTGGCGGCAGCGTGCGTGGCACACAAGGGGGGGAACACTGCAATCTACTATCCCTGTGCATATAACGGACGGGGCGACTCAAGAATACAAAACACTCTGGGCTGTTTTTCGGTTCCATTCTATGTCTTAACGCAATGGGATGAAAACATAAAAACAGGAGAATACATTCAGGCATTGCAAAGGCAGTCTGTCGAGCACATGAGATTTGAGATTCAGCCAATGGTTGAATTGCTCGCAGAATTTCCGGAACTTACCACCTATGGATTTATTTTTCAAGGGGAAGCAGCGTATGAAGAACTCATGCTTGGTGATGCGAGGCTTACATTACAGGCTCTAGGGGTAGAAGGTGCTGGCGGAATATACAAACTCAATACAGAAATAGCAATCAAAGACGGACAATACCATTGTGCCATGGAATATCGGGCCAACGAACTAAAGGAGTCTACCGTAAGGGAGCTAGCACACTCACTGGACACCGTCCTCCTGCATTTTGACCCTGAAATGAAGCTTGCTGACTTGCTAAAGGTAGCGGATGCACGATAATTTTATTTGAGGAAGAAGGTAAACGAAATGCCAAGAAAAACTACATTTTTAAGCAAAAAATTCTTTTCACTCCTAGTACCGGGAACACTGACCCTCATTGTGGCTACGTTGCTTTCCATTTCCGACTCTGTAATTGCAGGTCTGGCATTAGGTGAAAACAGTGTTGTTGCTGTTTCAATGGTAACTCCTGTCTTTATATTTTCAGCCTCCATTGCCAGCATTTTTTCTGCCGGCGTTCCCATTTTGTTTACAAGGGCTGTAGGAGCATTTGAAAAAGAAAAGGCCGATGCCTATTTTTCACAGGGCTTTACCATATCGGTTTTTATCGGCATTACTCTTTTTCTTTTCTTTTTCTTTTTTGGAGATTTCTACATAGATTTTTTCAAACCTTCTGAGGAAGTATTTAGACAGGCACAATCATTTTTTTTCTGGTATAAGCTTACAATTCTCATTCTTCCGCTATCAATTCTTATGACAGAAATGATACTTGCAGACGGAGATGAAACATTAAGCCTGTTTTCCAACCTTGCACATTTTTTAGGAAACATTATCCTTTCAATAGTGCTCATGCTTTTTTTTGGCATCACAGGAATCGGAATCGGTTCTTTTATTGGAACAGTACTATCGTTATGCATTGCCTTCCTGCATTTTTTCCGTGCAGGAAATTCCTTAAAAATCGGCATTTCATTTTCTCTTAAAAGAAACATCCAGATTATAAAATATGGTGTAATCGATGGAAGCTCACTCCTCTTTATTTCCCTCTTTTCCTTTGCAATCGAACGTTTTATCGCAACAACTTTTGGTCAGGAATTTTTAATACTTTCTGCAGTCATTTTGTTTATCAAGGAAGCCCAGCTCATTTTTGATGGAATCGGAGAAGCAATCTCTCCAATCATCAATATCTACCTTGGGGAAGAATCTTGGTTATCTATAGAAAAAAGCTACCGTCTGGCAAAAAAAACTGCACTTACAGAAGGCGTATTTTCATTGCTCCTGACACTGCTTCTTTCTCCCTTTTTTATAAAACTCTATGCAATTTCTAATCCGGCTATTATCAAATATACGATAACTGGAAGCAGAATTATGTCGCTTGGGCTCATATTTGTAAGCTTTTTGTATCTGCTTACATCATATTATCGTGTAATCGATAGAATTTTTTTGGGATCGATAATCTGCGGTCTGCAGGAATTCTTTCTTCCTGTGCCGCTTGCCGTGATTTTCGGAAAAATTTTTGGCATATACGGTATGTTTGCAGGAATTGCCCTGGCGCCAGCCCTTGCATATTATCTTTCGCTTTTATATGTCCGTCTGCACTACGGAAAGGAAAACTGCCCGCTTATACTTGCAGACCGAAAAAAATCGATGCAGGAAGCCTTTTTTGAATTTACCGTCACTCCTGAAATGATTATAGCCGTGCAAAAACAGGCGGGGGATTTTTTACGGCATAATGGAGTTTCGCAAAAAAATGTGATGAAGTCCGAGCTACTCATAGAAGAACTTTTTATGCTGATTTATGAAAAAAACGGCAAAAAGGACACCGTCTGTGCGGAATGCACCGTAATAGTCAAGGATAACACGGTCAGGATTATCACAAAAGATGACGGAGTGCTATTTAACATTGCCGATGAGGATGCAGGCATTTCTTCATTGCGGTCTTTTGTCGTCGCGAGTTTTATGGAAACCTTAAAGACCGGCAAAAAATACCTTACCACAATGAGCTATAACAGAAATACATTCAGCTTAAAATAAATGCAGCCAGCATAAGTTGAATATTTTTTTAAGAAAAACTTTATTTTCTCAAAATTCTGAGTTATACTGAAATAGACATTGTTAGAGGTGAGTAATGAGGAAATTTTTATTTCTTAGTGGTCTTTTAGCTTTTGTTGCACCTTTCATTTCGTGCTCAGGTCTTTCAGAAGCCGAGTCTACGGCTTCTCTGGTAATAAATCTCCCGAGTTCAGCTCGCGAAGCCTGGTATGATGACATTTCTGCCTATTCTGTTTCGGTTTCTTCTTCAAGCAATCCTGTAAATGGGAGCGAATCTCTTCCATATTCAAATACTAAGGAAGCTTTCCCTGGGGAATCGATTGAGTTTGAAGAAGTTCCGGCCGGAGTGTACGACATTGAAGTTCTCGCAAAAAATGCAAATCTCGCCCTAATCGGAAAAGGCTCTGCCAATGCCACAGTCAAAGCCGGCGAGTTTACAAAAGTTTCAATCACGGTTAAAAAATACAGCGCGGGCGATGAAGGGCAGGGCAGCGACCAATCAGGCACGGGCGGCCTCGGTGTCGATGTAGATGTTGACAAAGGCGATGAAGGGCAGCAGGAGTCCGGCACTGAAATCACTTATGACGGCAAGGTTTCTTTCAATAATACGGAATATGCCACGCTCGCCGAGGCATTGAATGCAGCCGCTCAGACTGAGCTCTCTAGTGTTGCGCATACAATTACCCTCACAGGGAATATCAAGGCAAATCTCCTTACAAGCGCAGAAACTGATGAGGCTACGGGCGAAGCGACAGGGCTTTACCCCTGGAAAATCGGTGAGAATTTAATCATTGATTTGAACGGCAACACTTTGTACTGGTCAGAATTCACTGCAGATGATTATAATACGGCAGAAAATCCTCTTTTTCAGGTCGGCTCAGGACACACGCTTTTAATCAAAAACGGCACGATTACAAGTGAGAGCGGTATGGAGCACAAAAATATCCTGCTTGGAACAATGGGCGGCACGATTGTCTTGCAGGATGTAGAGATTAAAGATGTCGTCGCTCCATATATTTTATCAATCATGGCGAATTCAAATTCTAGTGCGCGCGGTGCATTGTATACAGAAAATGTCACTATTGAAGATTGCCAGTCAAACAATACAACAGGCTCCGGCATTCCGATTTCTGTGAGCACTTCTGATTTTTATGCCTTGAACACTTCCATTCTTAATGTTCTCGGCACTTCTGTTTCTGTGGCGGTTACCAACGGAACGGAAGGTTCTTTTGTAGGCGGAACGATTGCCCTCACCTCAGAAAATACTCTTTCACAGGCCGATGCTGCAGGAGACCGGGACTCTGTTCTTCTTGTGGCAAACTCAACTACCAGTTTTACTTTGGCTTCTTCTACGGTTTACAGTAATACGGCTGTTCACGGTATTCCAATTAAGCTTACGGATTCTGCCTCACTTAACCTTGCGAAAGGCTTTAAATTCAAAAAATTCAATACGGGGCGATTTGCGGCAAGTTTTGTTGATGATGAGGCATACATTTCTGCGGATAATGCGGCTCTCGGTCTCAAAATCGAAGAAAATGCAATTGCTGCTGCCCAGTCTTCTGAAATCACGAAATCAACGGATTCAACAGAAACTGTATTCTATGTCGGAACAAGCCCCAGCACACCTGGTTTCCTGTATATAAGCGGAAATTCCTCGATTTATGGTGTGGTTCAGCTGTATCTTTATTCCGCAATCGCTCAGACTGGTAAATTTGAGACAGAAAATGTCATAAAAGTTGACTTCGGAGCGACAATGACACAATATCAAAATCTCACTGACGGAAACTATCCGCTTTATTGGGCTGGCGGTCAGGAAACTGATGACAGCAAATTTGAACTTGATAAATTTGAGCTCTACATAAGCAACGATTACGCTGTTGAAACAGAATATGTAATCGGCGACAGTGGAAGAAAAACGAACGAATATGCAGGTGATAATGCCGGCAACACCATTTACGCTCCAATTATAAAGGAATAGTTTGTGACAAGGCTGAAAACAATCGGGAAAAAATTTTTCCGGCACATAAAATCCATCCTCGGTCTGCAGGGATATGGTGATTATTTCAAACGATATTTTGACGCGGATAACGCCCACGCCGGCATCGTTGTCTCTGTAATCACCATGCTTCTGGAACTGTATATGATGGGCTATGTTCTTTTCCATGTTTTTACCGGTTCCAAAGCTCGCTCTTTTCTTTGGATAATTCAGCATCTTTCCTCATACATAATTCTCTTTTCAGCTGCTTTTATTCTCTTTAAGTTCTCATTCGATTACACAAGGGGCAGGCGCTTAAACCGAATTTGGGGAAAGGTAATCCGCATAAGTTTTGCACTTGTTTGCCTTGCCTTCGGTATTTATATTTCTTATTTGGATTATATTAAAGGCGAGCAGATTCTGACTTTAATCGGCATGGAAATTTTCGTCTTTGGCATTATGCTTTGGCGGCCCGCGACATCAATTACTCTTATCACATCATCCCTGCTTTTTTTCTTTTTCCTTGCGGATTCAAAAATTCCGGCTACTTATGCCACAAAAATGAATCTTTTTACCACCTGGCTTTCAATCAGCGTAACGACTATAGTCCGTTTTCAGCAGAAATTCATTGAGGCAAAAAAAGCTGAACATATTGCAAATGTGAACACTTATTTGGGGGAAATTGCGGTTACTGACGAGACTACAGGTATCGGAAATATGGTTTCCTTCAGGAATCAGGTAGGGGAGATTCGTGCGACAGCTCCCGAAGATTTTCTTTCCCGTATTTTCCTTTTCCTTGATATCAGGAATTTCTCAAGTTACAACGAGCGACACGGTTTTGACGAAGGCAGCCGTCTCCTGAATTCTGTCGCACACACAATCAAATATACTTTTTCAGGTGATCCGGTGGCCCGCTTCTCAGACGATCATTTTGTCGTCTTTGCCAAGAGGGAAGAGCGAGGGGAAGGGGAGAGTGCCGGTTTTAAAGAGAGACTTGACTCTATCCGAAAAAAAATTTCCGTAATCGATACAGAAGTAAGGCTTGGAATTAAAGTAGGCGCTTATATTCCTGATGACATTAACTGTCGGACGAACATGGCTTGCGATTTTGCCCGCTATGCCTGTGACAGTATCAAAAAGAAGTATGATTTCGATTATTGTGAATACACTTCTGCCAGTGCCGAAGATTTTGCCCGCCGACAGTATGTTATCAACAATATCGACAAGGCAATCGAAAACGACTATATTCAGGTTTATTATCAGCCCGTCGTTCTGGCAAAAAACAAGGAACTCTGCGGTTTTGAGGCTCTTGCCCGCTGGATTGATCCAAAATATGGCTTTCTCCCACCGTATTCATTTATCCCTGTTCTAGAAGAATACCGGCAGATTCACAAACTGGACGCATATATTGTCAAAAAAGTCTGTCAGGATATACTTGACGCTCCAGCAAAGGGTGTGCCCGTGCTCCCTATTTCAATCAATTTCTCCCGCCTTGATTTTGAGCTCATGGATATAGAAAAATTACTGGAAGAGTGTGTGGAAAAGCAGAATATTGACAAAAATCTGATTCATGTGGAAGTCACGGAAAGCGCGCTTTCCCAAAGCGATGTACACTTGCAGGAAACGCTGCGCATTCTCAAATCAAAGAAGTATTCGCTCTGGCTCGATGATTTCGGCTCCGGATATTCAGGCCTTAACATCCTCAAAGAATATGAATTCGACATGATGAAAATCGATATGGCTTTTCTCCGTAATTTTGCCAACACGCCGAAAAGTCGCCCGATTCTTAAAAATATCGTCATGCTGGCAAATGATATCGGTATGCAGACTCTCTCAGAGGGCGTAGAGACCGAAGACGCTTTTGAGTTCCTTCGTTCAATCGGCTGCGAGCGTATTCAGGGCTATCTCTTTGGAAAACCAATGCCAAAAAATGAGGCCGTCGCCAAAATCAAAAACGGTGAATTCTATATCCCCAAGAAGTAAGCGTCAAACCAGCACCCCCTACGAATAAAAATTTTGCATGCCTTATTTCATGAAGAGGGTACCTGGAAAAATGACGCGTAGGAGGTTAAAAATTGACGCTTACACATTTGTTTTTAGCTGTCTATAGGTAGACAGAAGATATATTATCATAAGTTATTTAAAAAGGCGAAGATTATCCTGCCCGGTTTCAAATATTTTTTTTAATATCTTTTTTTCATGCGGAAAGCATTATCCTTATGAAAGCCGCTGCTGCCACTGAGATTATCGTCGTTCCGTACATGAGTAGATTCGCTCGGAAAATGTCTCCGGCTTCAATTTCCCGCCTTTTATCCCCGATGAATTCTTTTCTTTCGACCTTGCCGCCGTACACCGTATCACCGGCAAGCTGAAGAGACAGCGCGCCCGCCATTACACTTTCAGTCTGGGCGGAATTGGGGCTTGCGTGTTTTAATCGGTCCCGCAAAAAGATTCTTATGGCATTTTTTGGGTCAAAGCTCTTTTTTCCGGGCAGCAGAGAGAGAATAAAAGTCGAAAAAATCATGAAAAGTGCCGCCAGACGGGCGGGAATAAAATTTGCCATGTCGTCCAGCTTTGCGGCGCAAAAACCGAAATTAATGTACCGTTCGTTTTTATAGGCAATCATGGAATCCATAGTATTTATCGCCTTATAGACCATGGCTCCAGAGGCACCGAAAATGGCCATAAAGAAAATCGGAGCCACCACTCCGTCATTTGTGCTTTCGGCCACAGTCTCCACTGCAGCTCGGGCAACGCCTTTTTCATCAAGGATTTCTGTATCACGCCCGACAATCATTGAGACGGCTTTTCGGGCGGCAAAAAGGTCACAAATTTTCAACGCCTTGCAGACTTTCATGCTCTCACAGCACAAACTCCGGGCGGCTATGCACTGATAGCAAAAAATACTTTCGACAGTCAGAAAAAGAAGCGGATGAAGGAATCTGGAGACAAATAAAATCCCGAAAGGAAGCAAAAAAGAAGCAGAAACAAGGATTATAACGAGCAGGAGTCCCTTGAAACGCTGTTTTCCTGCCGAATCAGAGGATTTATTCAGTTTTTTCTCAAAAAAAGAAATGAGGGCTCCCATTAAACGCACTGGATGCGGGAAGAAATGCGGGTCACCGAGAAGGCAGTCCAGGAAAAAGCCCGCCAGAAGGGAAAAAAGGACATGATGAGAAAGAAGAAAATCCATCACCTGAAAATCATTCATCCTCTCACCTCTTTCTGCGGAATTTTTATACAGAAAGCAGATTCACCTTCAATCGTGATTTTATAGCCTTCGCCGAATTCCGGCTGCCACTCATAGAGAGATTTTTCTTCCTCTGGAAAAAAGTGAGCCATGAGTGCAGAAATCGGCCCGCCATGGGTGAAAATTGCGACCGAATGGTCGTTTTTCAGGATTTTTTCAAGAGAGACTAACACCCGTTCGTTCATTTTATCCCAGCTTTCACCATTCGGGCATGGATTGTCAAAAGATTCTGTCGACCTGTGCGGAATTCTGTCTACTTCTCCCCTCAGCCAGCCTTGATAATCTGGATTTTCCTTCAATTCTTCGTAGGATTTCATCTCAAAATCCCCGAAATCAATTTCCTGAAAGCCCTTTTCCTCGGTCACAGAAGCGGTCAGACCGGGGTACAATAGCTTTTGGGTCTGCTTTGTCCGTACAAGTCCGCTGGTAAAAAGCGAGCAATGAGAAATGTCTGGATAAAAAAATGTCAGTTTTTTTTCCAAAAGCTCCGCCTCCCCTCTTGGTGAAAGGGGCAAATCACTTTTTCCGCAGTAGAGCTTTTTTTCGCCGGCGAGGGTGAGTCCGTGTCTGAAAAGAAAAATCTCTTTTTTCATTGAATCTCCACCGCCCTTCCGCAAAAGACCCGCCAGAGCTTAACATTTTCCCTACCGGCGATTTTCTGCAGGGCAAGGCCTGTCTCTTCCCGCCACTTCCGCTGGAAAGCGTCTACCGGCACTACCCCGCAGAAAATATCGTCACAGATGATAATTTGAGGAGATTTCGTTTTTTGCCCGGGGGAATCGTCAAAGAAATCAGTCCGCGGCGAAAGATTGTTTTTCAGGCAATAGGCCACATAATTTTCATAATGAGCAAGGCATTTTTTAGAAAAATCCGGCATGGAATCCGATTCACAGACAAAAATATCCTCGTCCAAAAGGGAAAATTCCCGCTTAGCCCAGTCAGTTTTCCCTTGATAAGAGCCACCGATTATTAATTCATAATTCATAATTTTCAATGCATAATTTTTGTCTAAATTCACGCCGTTTGAAAGTTGTGCATTCTGCATTGTGCATCCTGCATTGCCAGCCACCATTTCCACCACCTTACCGCATTTTTTCGCTATGAAATTTTCCGTTTCTGCCAGAATCTTTCTGTATAATTCCGTTGCCTCATCGTAGATTTTGCCGTCAGAGAAGATGCCGTCGCTCACGAAAATGACCGAATCGGACTTTTCGATTAAGGCTGAAAGGTCGGATTTAATTTTTTCGGGGAGGGATGGATTCCGAAATAAATTCGGAATGACAGTATTTTGAGCAAAAAGTTCGTTGGCGATTAAGGCCGTGAGGCTGTCAAAGAGAACTACCCTGCCCGATTCCATATTTTTTATTGTCTCTCTGAGATTTTTTCCACATTCTATTGTCTGAAAGCCCAAGCCTTTTCGGTCGGCACGGTGTTTTTCAATCCGCTCCTTGTCTTCGCTGTCTTGGGGAATCATCGTGGCAAAGTAAATCGGACGGCTGCCAGTTTTTTTAGCATATTCACAGGCCAGGTCTTGGGCGAGAGAAGATTTTCCGTTTTTGCAGCCGCCTGAGATTAGTATGTGCATTATGTCTCCAGCGGGGGTGCGGCACAGGGGGAAGGCTTTCCCCCTCGCACTTCATCCAGGTAATCGTCGTTGATTTTTGCCTGCTGAAAGGTGGCCATTTCGTTCATAATCACACAGGCGGCGTCCATAATCTCAAAGGCCAGAGGACAGCCGCTTCCTTCGCCCAGTCGCATCCGCAAATTCAGGTAAGGAACTAACGAAAGTTCGGTCATTGCAAGCTTGTAACCCGCCTCTTCTGAAAGGTGGGATGGGAAAAAATAGCCAGAAGACAAGGGACAGAGACGGGCCGCACACAAGGCCGCCACGATTGAGATGTAGCCGTCGATAACCACGGGGATTTTACAAGAGGCCGCTCCTAAAAATACGCCGCACATGGCAGCTAAATCAAGGCCGCCGACTTTTTGAAGGACATCGATGACATCGTTTTTCTTTGGCTTATTGAGGACTATTCCCTTTTTTATGACTTCTTTTTTGTGGGCCAGCATTTCGTCCGTGATGCAACCGCCCCGCCCGGTGATTTTTTCGGGAGAAAGGCCTGTCAGCACAGAAAGAACCGCCGTGGAAGTCGTGGTATTCCCGATTCCCATTTCACCCACGCCCAAGACTGAAACTCCGTCGGCTTTTGCATTTTGAGCGAGTTCGATTCCAGTTTCAATGGCACGAAGAGTCTCGTTCCTTGTCATTGCCTCGCCATGTAAAAATGATTTTGTGCCTGCCCTCACTTTTTTATTTATGATTTGCGGACAGTCGTAGTCATATTTGATTCCCACATCGACGACCTGAACTTCATTGCCGAAATGCTTTGCCAGCGCGCTCATTCCCGTAATGTGAGCCGTCATGTTGATTGCCTGAGAGACAGTGACTGACTGGGGAGCCGAGGAAACCCCCTCTTCTGCAACTCCATTGTCCGCGCAAAGAACGATAATCCGCTTTTTTGGAAGAGAATTGTGCAATTTGCCCGTGATTCCAGAAAGCCTGAGCCCTATGGCAAGAAGCTCCCCCATACTTTCAGGCGGCATGGCAAGGCTGGACTGGTAAGAGGCGGCTTCGCTCATGGCGGCGGCGTTCAGGGGCGAGACAGAGGCGATTGTTTCGGCGAGGAGATTGGGGGAAGTTTTCATAAGGTATTTAATTTTAGAATTCTTTTTAAATAATCTTCTTTTATTTCTTCGTTGTCAATCTCATTTTGTAGATTTTTATATGAAAGCTTGAGATCTGTAAAAATTTATACTATCTTTTTAGTATGGATTTAGAAGATTGGATTTATGATGAACCTATAAAGCCTTACAGGGTTTGTGACAGATGTCATAAGCTCATAAAAGATGGTTTTTGCGATATGGACGGTGGGCTTCACATTTGTAATGACTGTTTTCGCACATATATGAACAAGACATACGGAAAAGATTTGTGGCGTGAAACAGAAGATGACGGTTGTGAAGGTTACTATGAATATTATGACGCTGACGAATGGCATGGAACAGGAATTTTTTGGACAGAATGGGAATAATCAGACAATAGGCGAACTCAATTCTTCACAGGGCTTCTTTTTGAACTTCAAGAATGTTCTTTAAGGGTTTATCGGAGTATTTCAGTATTCGTTCTCGATATGAAAGACGAGTTTGTTCATTCTCTAATTCAATTCGGCGTTTTTTGGAAAGTTCAAGGAATTCCGTTTCCCTGTCGATTCCCAAAAAATTACGGTTTAATAAACAGGCGGCTATTCCAGTGGTGCTTGAACCTGTAAATGGGTCTAGAATCCAGTCATTTTCTCTTGTGCTCGCCAAAATGATTCGAGCAAGCAAAGGAAGAGGCTTTTGGGTAGGATGCTTACCGCAAGATTTTTCCCACTTTGAAATTGCAGGTAAAGTCCATAAATCTCGCATCTGAGTTCCGCCGTTGATTTCTTTCATTAATTCGTAGTTGTAATAATGAGTGACTTTCTTGTTTTTTCTCGCCCATAAAATGAATTCTGTTGAATGTGTGAAAAACTTACAACTTAAATTCGGCGGTGGATTAGTTTTTGCCCATGTAATGCAGTTCAAAATTCTGAAATCCAGTTCATTGAGCATTTGAGCAACAGAGAAAATATTATGATAAGTTCC
>JAFUHS010000012.1 GCA_017468745.1 Treponema sp.
AAGACTCCTCGCGGCTACCACGAGCGCAGCCTTAACTCAAACGGCGGCTGGAATGTGACGGCAGGAACTTCCCTCATGAACACAAAACTCCTTGCCTATTCAGACGAAATTCAGAACGCAGTCATGGTTCTCCACGGCGAAAAGGCCCACTCCCGCTACTTTGGAGAGGATGCCTTTAAGCGCCTCTCTGGCGACAACAAGGAGCTGGTCATTATCCCCGGAGCCAGCCACACCGATTTGTACGACGGCGGCGACAAGAATTACATTCCGTTCGACCGGCTGGCAGAATTCTTCGGGAAGTATTTGAAATAAGAAGATGACGAGGGGAAATGTAAGGGCGGTCCGTCTGCCTCCGGCATTCGGTCGCTGCGTCCGCCCTTCGCTCACGCTCATCCTCCTCGGGCACAAGTGCCCTGCGGTGGACTTCGGGGCTCCCATCGCTACCGCAGTTCCGTATGTAGGAATGGAAAATCTTGCGGGCATAAGACCCCCCTCCCTGCGCACAACGCCCCCGGCCTTTTAGTCTGGGGGCAAAAATCTCTGCAAAAGACCTGAAATTATTGTCCAGACAGCTTTTCCGCCATTTTACTCACCTCTGCTTTATACCGCTCCACTAATTCCGGGGGATTCAACACCGTTACGGCAGAGCCAAAACGCAGAATCCAGAAAAGAGTTTCCTGAAGCTGGTTTGACTCAAAGCTCAGAATAACGCTGCCGTCCTTGTTTTGGCGGCACTCCTGATTTTTGTGCCATGTACGCTCCAGGATGTAGGTATTTACGGATTTGTCAAAAAGCAGCTCTATTTTCTGGGGCTTTGTCTCATTGTTCCATATTCCAAAATTCGGGTCTATGTGGACTTTCTGAGCGTAGTCCGGATCCGGCGTAAAATCTTCGCCCAAAGAAATATTTTTCATTCTTGCCAGGGTAAAGGTCGAAAATCTTTCGTGCTTAGGAGAAAAGCCCAGAATATACCAGTCGCCCTTCTGATTATAAATTTTATAGGGGCACAGTTCGTGGGGAGCATAATCGGTTGCACTGATTTTGCGGTAATCAAACCTCATGATTTTGTGGAGCTTTGTAGCCTTAAAAACCGCATTGAAAACATCTTCTGAAATGATGGGAACAGGGTCAGCAATAAATTCCACATCGTTCATAAAGCTTGACTGAACCTCTACCTGATTGGGAAGCATCTGAGAGAGGGTCTCGTAAACCTTAGTAATCGTTTTTTTCAGTGGCGTGTTGTTATATCGTTCCATGAGAGGCAAGATTCCCGTCACCGCAAAAACCTCACTTTCAGTCAGCATCATGTTTTTTACAAAGTAAGTATTATCGCTGTAATAGTAGCCCTTTTTCATACGGTCATACTCAATGGGCGCATTGTAGTAGATTTTAAGCTCGTCAATATCACGCAGGATTGTACGCCGCGACACCTCGAGCTCCTTTTGAAGCCGCTCTACGCTGGGATAAGTCAGATTCTGAATGGCCTGCTCAATCTTAAAAAGCCGCAGAGGCTTTGTGTGATTTTCCTTTGGTTTTGATTTTTTCTCACTGCTCATAAGGGAATTATAGCATGAGGATGACAGGAAAGAAAGATTTTTGGTGACAGTTTTTGACACTGTTGGGTGATAGAATTGGGCACTGGGGGCTCAGACAGTAAGCTTTTTCTTGTAGATAATGAAGACTTAATCGACCAGATGGATTTTTGACTTTTTGCAGGAGAAGCCATGCTTTTAAAAACACGCGACAGAGATGAATACCTTTCAGGGAGGTAGTTTACTATTTTGACCACGACATTCCGATTAAAAATGCCGCACAATTCCTTTAAATATAATCTGGACATCCGTTTTGAGCGTCTTGCTGACGGGCATTTCAGGCAATGGTTTATTTTTATGAAGGGAAAATCCCTGCAGTTATATCTAAGGGATACCTTCAATAATCAGCCCAAAAGCAACTGGGGTGAATTCATAAAAGCCGAGGATTCAGAGCATATCCAAAAAGGCCTGGGGCAAATACTCGTAGAAGCAGCAGAATATATCGTACCCTTTTTTCATTCAACGAAAGTCATTGCCGCCACCAACAAGGCCGAATATCAGCTGCTGGAAGATTTACTGGATGGAGGATGGAAGCTTGATGATGCAGCCAGCACATTTTATAAATATTGCGGCCTGCCGCTTTGGATTTGCAATTTTAAGACGGAGAAGGATTTGGAGGAAGGAAAGATATTAAGTTGATGTTTACTAAAGGCTTGTTTTACGGGACACCCCGAAGTACGCCTTACAGTTGTACTTCGGGTCGGGCTATTCTTGGCTACGGCGTCTTACGCGCCTTCGGTGCTTCGCACTGGCCTTACGGCCACCACTACTATCCCTTGTGCATGTGATAACATATAGATTTTTGTCAGAAAGGCACCTCGAAGATTTTTCGAAAGCATACGGAGTTTTCTAAAAAACATGCCGCGAATTTAAAAAAGTACACCGTATTTTTGGATAAAATTCGGCTTTTGTAGCTTTGTAAGGCCGTATAAACAACCGATTTCTTCTAAAGTCAAGGAAGTCTTTTTTTAAATTCATTTTTGTGTTGTTCTGAGTATTGAAGTGCAAGTGAGTTTATAATCTTTTAGTGGATTTTTTTTGCTATAGGAAACGAAGGTTTTTTCTGCTGGAAAAATCTGCTTGATTTTTTAGAAGTAGCGGATTATTATAGAAACAGTGGGATTGCCCACCAAGGAGAAAACGATGCCTTTTTCTGCAGTTCGAACATACGACACGAAAATAGATATGAAAAAACGAATTACGCTCAGAAACTCAAAGTATGAATACTATCATGTACAGGAATTTGAAGACGGTCGAATTATGCTTGAACCTCGGGAGCTTGTTGTACCATTTGAAATTTCACAGGCAACACTTTCAATGATGGATTCTGCCATGGCTAATTTAAAGAACGGTAAGGTTTCAGAGCCCGTAGATTTATCAGAATTTGAGGTTTAGAGTGTTCAATATCCGGCTGGGAATTCCCGAAATGAAAGAATTTTGGGACTCATTAAAGAAAAAAGTAAAAGAAAACTCTGCTACAAAAGATGAAGAATCGCTTTATCAGAAATTCGGAAAAGCAATGAAACTTCTTTCTGCTAATCCACGCCACACAGGACTTCATACCCACGACATAGAAGCCTTATCAAAACGTTACGGGATGAAAGTCTGGGAATCTTATCTTGAAAACAACAAACCTGCAGCTGGTAGAATTTTCTGGGTGTATGCCCCTGCCCAAAATGACATCACGATTATCGGTCTTGAACCGCACCCTAATGCCAAAAAAGATGCATATAAAAAA
>JAFUHS010000108.1 GCA_017468745.1 Treponema sp.
CGCCCTTTTAAGGCGGCTGTCGATGGTTCGAATCCATCATAGCTCATTAAAGTTTCTTTGTTGGAGTTGGGCTATTAGCTCAGTAGGTAGAGCACCGCCCTTTTAAGGCGGCTGTCGATGGTTCGAATCCATCATAGCTCACATAAGACTTCTGGTTTTCAGGAGTCTTTTTTTTTTGCTTTTTAAAGAATCTGGGGGTATAATATAGACTGAGGTATGCTGTAAATGATTCTATCGGTAAAAAATCGGAGTGCTTTGCTTGACGAAAACTTCTGTCTTGTGGAAGCGGACACGACAAAAGATTTTTTCACATATTTCGACTATCTGTGCGAAAACATCCTGGACTTCGTGCATCCCGATGAAAAAGAGCGTTTTATAGACCTCGTTGCCGGAAAATACGACCAATCCGATAACCGAAGCGATATTTTTCATCTTTTGCGAAACACTGATGAATACCGCTACAATTTTGTCACTGTCCGAAATGTCCGTAAGCCTCATCTTGCCCGCATCCGTTTGTTCGACATTTACGATGCCATTGAATTTACCCGCACTGCCGTAGACGAGAACAACAAAATCCATACAGCCCTCGGCCTCACAAATGACTATCTTTTCAGCTATCAGAAGTCACAGGATTTATTTACCCTTGCCCATTACAGTCAGGGAAAAGAAATTGTCCTGCATAAGATGCATCTTGAAGACTGGAAAAAACTGCTTTCAGAAGAAAATCTTGTTTCCAAAAACAGCCTGAACAACCTCAATGTCTTCTGCAATGATATAGCCAAAAATCCTAATTCAGTGATGACAAAAATCGAGGGCTCTTTCCGTACTTCCGGGGCTGTTCAGGAAAAGCTTCGTCTGATAGGCAGCCGCTACGAAGGTCTTGATGACACTTACATGATTGGACGCATCCTGTCTGACGAGGATATGGCAAAACTTCACGGCTCTCATGCCCTCATTGAAGAGCTTCAGCTTGATTCCCTTTCTCAGGTCTACAACAAAAAGACTATAACTTCTTATGCCCAGCAGAAAATAAAGTCTGGCCTCCAGGAGCCTTTTGCCCTTGTCATCATTGATCTGGACCATTTTAAGCCCATAAACGACAGATTCGGTCATCTTACTGGTGATAAGGTTATTACCCGCACGGCAAAAAAGATAAAGGAAATCGTGGGTGAAGATGGCGTTGTGGGTCGTTTTGGCGGCGATGAATTCATGGTGGTTCTGGAGAATGTGGCGAATGTAAGCATTTTACGCGGTGTGCTCAGGGCGATTATGGTTCAGGTCAAAAAAGAATTTGAGGGCAATTTTGACGATATTGTGCTCAGCTGTTCTGTGGGGGCGGCTGTTTATCCTACGAACGGCACGACTTACGATGAACTTTTCAAAAAGGCTGATTTCTGTCTCTATCGTGCCAAGGATAAAGGCCGTGACCGCTATGTTTTCTACCGCGATGACCTGCACGCCCAGGCTTATGCGGAACGATTAAAAGAAAACGGTGAGGGTAAGGCTGCCGAAGGCCGGGAAGTCCAAGAATTAAGGCACATGGCCGATTATATGCAGAATCTGCATAAAAATCCCCGTGAAGCCGTAATGAAAATCCTCAAGCACATGATAGGCCTCTATTCTGTTGACTGCATTGCCATTTATGCGGGGCCAAAAATGGAATGTGTCGTTCAGGTCGGTGAGGAGCGTCCGGAGCTGAAAAGCGCGGAATATGCCCTGACTGAAGATTTTAAGAATGCCATCGATGCAGACGGACTTGCCCTCTATAATTTCACTTCTGAAATACCTAAATACAATCTTTTCGGTGATTCTCTCCGTGCCAGAGAAATTTTCTCGTCGGTTCACTGCCTTATCGGCTCAAAGGAAGATTTTTCAGGCATCCTTGCCTTTTATAAAATCCGGATTCCAGCCCGTTTTGCGGATTATGAGGTCAACTGCGCGCGAATTCTCGCTTCAAGCCTTGCCCTGATTGACCTGGACAGCCTTAAATAAGCGCTTTTATCTTATCTTGTAAAAGCTCGTGTTTTCATCTATAATTTCTCTCAAATTTTTTTGGGTATAAGATTATGGCAATTGATTTGAAAAAAATGCGCAATATCGGAATCATGGCGCACATTGATGCTGGAAAAACCACCACTACAGAGCGAATTCTTTATTACACTGGAAAAATCCATAAAATCGGCGAGATTGATGACGGAGCCGCCACAATGGACTTTATGAAGCAGGAACAGGAGCGGGGAATTACCATCGCTTCGGCCGCCATCACAACTGCCTGGAAGGGCTACACAATCAACATCATCGACACTCCGGGGCATGTTGACTTTACTGCCGAGGTCGAGCGTTCTTTGCGCGTTTTGGACGGTGCCGTTGCCGTAATCTGCGCGGTAGACGGAGTTCAGCCGCAGACCGAGACTGTCTGGAAGCAGGCCGATGAATTTTCTGTTCCGAGAATGTGCTTCGTAAACAAAATGGACCGAATCGGAGCGGATTTTTTCTATTCCATCAACGATGTTCACGAGAAATTCGGCGTAAATACAGTTGCCCTTCAGGTTCCCATGGGACAGGGCGAGGATTTCGAGGGAGTAATTGACCTCCTTAAAATGAAGGAAATCCGCTGGAACGAGGAAGACGAGGGCGAGACCTTCACTGAATCAGAAATCTCCGACAAATACAAAGACCTTGCCGCAGAATGACGGGGAAAGCTCGTTGATGCAGTCGCCTCAAATGACGATGAGCTTGGAATGATTTATCTTGAGGGGGGCGAAATTACCAACGAGCAGCTAAAAAAGGCTCTCCGTACCCTTACAATCAATCGCACTCTCGTTCCCTGCCTCTGCGGTACTGCACGGCGCAACAAGGGCGTTCAGCCTTTAATCGATGCTGTAATCGACTATCTTCCATGTCCTACAGATGTTCCCCCTGCAAAGGGCCTGCATGTCAAAAAAGACAAAGAGGAACCTGTGGAAATTCCCTGCGATGACAAAAAAATGCCCCTCGGCCTTGTCTTTAAAATCCAGCAGGACAGGGAAATGGGTGCCCTTGCTTTTGTCCGCGTTTACTCAGGAAAATTCACCACGGGAAGCCAGTGCCTCAACGTGGGTAAGAAAAAGCGGGAGCGAATCAACCGGATTTTGCGCGTAAACGCCAACCACATGGAGCAGATGGATAGCGTTCAGGCAGGTGACATCGCCGTTTTCGTAGGCCTTAAAATCTCCCAGACCGGCGACACTTTGGGAAGCGAGGGAATGCCGATTCTTCTTGAAAGCCTTAAATTCCCGGAGCCGGTTATATCAATCGCAATCGAGCCTGAGACTTTGAGCGACAAGGACAAGCTGGTGGAGACCCTTGCAATTATGAGCCGTGAAGACCCGACCTTTACCAGTCATGAGGATGCTGAAACCGGTCAGCTCATTATTTCCGGCATGGGAGAGCTTCACCTTGATGTCCTCGTTACCCGCATGAAGGACGATTTCGGTGTTAAGGCGAATGTGGGCGCTCCTCAGGTAACATACCGTGAATCTGTCACAAACGAAGCCGAAGTTTCTTCTTCATTTGAGAAAAATTTAGGCGGAAAAGACAATACGGCAGCTCTTAGCCTTAAAATCCGCCAGAATGAGCAGGGCGTTGGAAACACATATTCCTGTGAAGTCCATGACAATGCAATCCCCGAAGAAATTTACGATGCTGTCAAAACTGGAATCGAAAATTCCTTCGCTTCTGGAATCAAATACGGCTATCCTTGCGCCGATGTGGGCGTTACGGTCACAAAAATCGACTACAACGAGCTTACAGGCACTCCCTTTGCCTTTACGGCATGTGCGGCCCAGGCTTTTGAC
>JAFUHS010000109.1 GCA_017468745.1 Treponema sp.
AAAGGATTTGACTGGCTGTGCCGTCGAATATCTGGACGGAATGCTGGACAAATTCAAAAAAATCGCCCCGGAACTTTTAAAGCGAAACACAACGGTGGCAAAATTCAGCGCGACGGATGTAAAAGAAGTTGCCCGTCAGGATCTTTCACTGCGCTACGACGAAAAGGGCTATCTTGGAATCAATGTCTCTGGCGGAAGCGAGCTGATGAAAGTCTCTCCCTACGACCGAATCATTTATGTGCGAAAGAACGGCATGTACACAATCACCGATGTCCCGGACAAGCTCTTCATCGACAAGGGAATGTGGTTTTGCGCTCTGGCCGACAAGGAAAAACTCCCCAAAGTGCTCTTCACCGTGATTTTTAAAGACCCGGAGACTGGCTATGCCTCAATCAAACGCTGTAGGATTCCAAGCTGGATTATGAACCGCGACTACTTTCTCGCCCCCGACGGAATGGAAGTCCTTCACATCGACACGCGGGAAAAATTCACTTTCACCCTGAATTATGTCAAAAAGCCTCGCGTTAAGATTACCGAAGAGAAGTTCAAGGCTCAGGACTTTGAGGAAAAGGGGCTGAAGACTTTGGGCGTGCGGTTGAGCGCGCATGAGGTCGAGAGCATTCAGGTGGACGGGGCTCAACTGGAGCTAGGCCTGTAAAAAAGCAAAATCAATAGCAGAAAGTGGAAAGAATTAATTTTATGGATACAAAACGCTTAATGGTTAAACTTAATCAGATTTCGTCTCAAAATCTCGGTAAAATCATGTATGCTCTCCTTTTTATGTCGATTTTGGACACACTCGTTTCTTTTGTGATTTTATCTCCTGTCATGCGCATGGTTCAAAATGGTGCAAGTGACCTCGCCCTCAAAACAGGAACTTTCCTTCTTGCTTTTCTGGCGATTTGTGTCTGGCTTACATTTCAGTTCGGCTTTGCAATTATGCTTCTGCAGATGACTCGACGGCAAAACACAAGTCTGGGCTTTATTTTTATTGGATTCAAAAGATTCAATCCAGCCGGAAAGGTTACAATCTCTTTTGGCATTCTGCTTGCCCTTCTCGCCGTGCTTGCCCGATTCATCGCAAAATTCATTTTCCTCAGAATCTACCCCGATTTTTCTTTTTCCACACCGAGCATTGAAGATTTACAGGCTGCAAGTGAAAATACGGATTTGCTGGCTCAATCTGCAAGTCAAACTCTTCTTTTCATCGGGCTTTTTCTTCTCTTGCTCTTCATCATCGCCCTCTTCGTTTTGATTCGTTTCGTTTTCGTCTTTCAGTTGCATTTTGACAATCCGAATATGAGTGTCATTTCTCTTTTCCGAAAAAGTTCTGACCTCATGCACAAAAATATCCTGCGACTGATTTTTTTCGCCCTCAGAGCCGGCGGAAAACAACTTATAATCGCCATTGTCCTTGCAGCAATAGTGAATTTTATTCCCGGGGAAAAATTCTCAGGACTTTCAGTAATCTCCTTTTTATTGAACATCGCCTACTTCGTAAATTTATACACAGCCATGGTTCGGATTTATCTGACCGTGCCGGTCCTCTATGAAGAAATTTTGTCCCTCACAGAGCGCACAGAGGAAATTCAAATATGAAAATACCTAAAAAGTACGCTTTTTACGAAGAAAATATAAAAGGCTCGCTATTTCTATCTGAACTGTTCCTCATTTCCTCTCAGGCTGAAGTGCGGGAAAAAATCAAGGCTCAGAAGCAAAAATATGCAGACGCAACTCATGTCTGCCATGCCTTTATCTGCGGGAAAAATGCGGAGATTATGGGAATGAGCGATGACGGGGAACCGGGAGGAACGGCCGGACGGCCAATGCTGGATGTTTTAAAAGGCAGCGGAGCCACAAATCTTCTGGTCACGGTCACGAGATGGTTCGGCGGCACTCTTTTGGGAACAGGCGGCTTAGTTCACGCTTACGGAAATGGTGTCAAAAACCTTCTGGAAGTGGCAGAATTTGAAGAATTGGTTGAAAAATCGGACTTTTCCCTTAGCACGGACTATCAGCAATATCAAATCCTGAAAAAAATTTTTGAAAATCACACGCTTTATGAGCTTTCAGAGGATTTCGGCGAAGGGATTTCAATCAAAGGAAAAATTGCAGTTAGTGACTCTGAGAATTTTAAACAAAAGATTTTCGACGCAACAAATGGTAAAGTTCTGCCGATAATATCTACATGAAGAAAAAAATTCTCATTTTATCGGTGATTTTCGCTTTTTTCGCATTTCCAGCCTTTTCTAACATCGGATTTGAATTCGGAATCGGCTCCGGCTATATTTTTTATGGTGATGAGGATGTTAAAGACAGGAATAAGGCTCTGGGGGATACAAATCAGACGATTCTAAAAACCGATGCCCTTCTCCTTCTTCCATTGAATGACATGATTCTCTTTGATTTTGGACTGGACGGAGTTTTTGATTTTAGATGGAACGGATCAAATCACATTTACTTAATCGACTATTCTTTTCTGGCAGGATTCCGCCTTTATCCGAATCTGGGAGGATTATTTCTCTCAATCGACTATGCGCTTGGCCGCAGAAGCGACTTTATCTCTATGAAAAACGAAGATGACACGCTCAGTACAAGCTGGGGAAACGGATTTAAATTCACTGTCGGCTACGACTTTTCTTATCACCTGAATTCTCTTGGACCTGTACTTGCCGCAGGAATCAGAAGTATGCCCAGAGGCGGTTCCAGAGATACGCTTTTCTGTGTATCGCTTAAACTTACAAAACACAAATAAATTTTTGTTGAAAATTCCTCTCTCTCAGTGTATCCTATATAGAAAATATTTTTCTTGTCAGGATAAAGCCATGCAGATTGTTACAGAGGGAAAAATGCCCGAAATTCCAGAGAAGATTGAATCAGAATCATCTCCAGCCGAACTTGGAATTGCTGTTGACATCGGAACGACCACTGTTGCGGTAAGCGTATGGGCTTTATCTCGCCGAAAGCATCTTGTAACGGTTGCCGAAAAAAACAATCAGGTTCGATACGGTTATGATATAATCCGCCGCATAGCTTTTGCCCTTCGCCCGCCCCTCACTGGCTCTTCTTCCATTGTTGAAACAGGCCATTCAGCCCTTCATTACTGCATTGTCTCTCAACTTGAAAAAATGTTCTCAAAGGCTGTTCTGGAAGCATCTTCCCGTATTCCCCGGGGCTATCAACCAAAAGTCACATCTATAGTCATCACCGGTAATACCACCATGCTCAGTTTTCTCTGCGCGACTTCTGTAAACAACATGGCATCCGCCCCTTTCACACCGGCGACGCTTTTTGACACGGTCACCACCTGGGACAATATAAGAAAAGGCACGACTTATTCCCACTGTATGGTCTTGGACAAACCGACTCCAGAACTGCTGCAACTTTTTAACTCAAGCACAATTCCTGATGAAACCGAAGTTTATATTCCTCCATGCATAGGAGCCTTTATCGGAGCTGATGCAGTATGCTCAATGATTGCTGCAGGATTCCCCGATCCAGACACTAATAACGCCCCATCCACTTTGCGCCCCTGGGAATCAAAGGTCAAAGCCCCGCTCCTGCTTGCTGACATCGGAACAAACAGCGAGCTCTGTCTTTATATTCCTGAAACAAATGACAGAAAAGCAAGGATTCTCTGCACTTCAGCAGCTTCCGGTCCTGCCTTTGAAGGCGCGAATATCAGTTGCGGTATGCCATCAATAGAGGGCGCGATTGATAAAATCTATTACATGCATGACAAATTGAACTGTCACACTATAGGCGACAAGAATCCAAGGGGCTTGTGCGGAACCGGCTTAATAAGCGCGGCGGCCGTCATGCTCAAAAACAAATACATCGACAAAGCTGGAATCATAATTCGTGAAAAATCAAAACTGGGAGACGGATCAAGCTGCATAGAATTAACCCCTGCCGTTTATCTCTCCCAGCAGGACATCCGTAACCTTCAGCTTGCGAAATCTGCTGTCAAAACAGGTCTGGAATTCTTGCTTGAACACACAGAAGAAACCCCGGTTTTCTGCATTGCAGGCGGATTCGGCTCGAAAATAAACCTTGAAGAAGCAACCTATATCGGTCTTTTGCCGGCACAACTGGAAAAACGCACGATTCAGCTGGGGAATGCCTCTCTTTCCGGTGCAAGTGCCCTGCTATTCTCAAATGTTCTGCGGGAAAAGGCACGCACTCTTGCAAAAAAAGCCGTTCAAATCAATCTGGCGGGTATCCCCGAATTCCAGCAAAGATTCTTAAAGGGAATAGAGTTTTAAGAACAAAAAATACATCCATGTATTTTTTGTTCTAACGAGAAAATTCTGTTCACCTTACGGCAAACAGAATTTTCTCTCCTTGCTTTATCCTTGCATCCATGCAAGGTATTTATTATTCTTTTTTTTGGTCGTTTTCACGGATTTCTACCCGGCGGATTTTTCCAGAAATCGTTTTTGGCAATGATGTTACGAATTCGATGATGCGGGGGTGCTTGTAGCTGGCGGTTTTTTCTTTCATCCAGTCCAGAATTGAAATACGCAGCTGCTCGCTGGCTTCGTAGAGCTTGGTAAGGACAATCGTAGCCTTGATTGCCTGTCCCCGGCGCGGATCTGGAACTCCAGTTACGGCACATTCAAGGACGGCCGGATGCTGCTGCAGGATGCTTTCGATTTCAAATGGTGAGACCCGGTAGCCGGAGCTTTTAATTACATCGTCATTGCGGCCGATGAACCAGATATAGCCGTCCTCATCGTAATAAGCAGTGTCGCCTGTGAGATATTTGTTTCCGCTGAAAACAGATTTTGTTTTTTCTTCGTCATGGTAGTAGCCTGTGAAAAGACCGAAGGGGTGTCCCTTTTCAAGGTTGACTACGATAACGCCAGGCTCTTTCGGATCGCATTTTGTGCCGTCGGGGCGGACGATTGCCACATCGTAGCCCGGAGCCGGTTTTCCCATTGAGCCGGGTTTTGGCTCCATGCCGGGAAAGTTACCCACCATAACCGTGGCCTCAGTCTGACCGTAGGCTTCGAACATTTTAAGGCCGGTCGCCTCGTAGACTTTGTTGTAGACTTCGGGATTCAAGGCCTCTCCTGCCGTTACCAGATATTTGAGGGAAGAAAGGTCGTATTTTTTTGTATCGGCACGGACGAGATAATTGTAGACTGTCGGAGGAGCACAGAAAGTCGTTACCTTGTACTCTTCGATTTTTTTAAGCATGACGCCCGGCTTGAACTGAACCATGTCGTAGGCAAAAACCGCCGAACCGCAAATCCACTGACCGTAGAGCTTGCCCCAGACCGATTTTGCCCAGCCTGTCTCTGCCACAGTGAGGTGAAGTCCGTCATCAATTACATTCTGCCAGTATTTTGCCGTGACGATGTGCCCCAGAGGATAGGCGAAATTGTGCTGAACCATCTTTGGATAGCCGGAAGTTCCCGAAGTGAAATAAAGGAGCATGACATCCTCGTTGTGGCTTGCATTCTCTCCTTGAGGACGGGGAAAATCCGTGCCGAATGAGTCGATTTCTGATTTGTATGAAATCCAGCCTTTCCGCTCGCTCTGAACCGTGACCAGACATTTTACGCTGGGAGAAGCTGGCAAAGCCTTTTCGATTTCTTCCTGAATGGTGTCGTCATAGGAGACAATCATTTTGATTTGGGCCGCATTGGTTCGGTATTCCAAATCCTTCTGCAAAAGCTGATTTGTGGCAGGAACTGCGATGGCCCCGATTCTGTGCAGAGCTGTGATAAAGAACCAGAATTCGTAGCGGCGGCGCAAAATGAGCATGACCGCGTCTCCCTTTTTGATTCCCTTTGAGACAAGGTAATTTGCCGTTCTCCGTGACTCCCGGGCAATGTCAGCGAAAGTAAAAATCCTCTCTTCGCCAGAGTCATCGCACCAGACAAGGGCGCGTTTGTCCGGGGCTTCTTTTTCGTAACGGTCGATAATGTCGTAGGAAAAATTGAAATTTTCAGGAACTTTGATTTTGAAATTCTTTTTTAAATCCTCATAATTAGTATAAACTGTTCCGTTCTCAACATAATCTGAATAGAAATTCATTTTGAAAAAACCTCGTAATCTGCCTGAAATCGGCATCGTCTACATTTAATGAGACACCGTATTTAAAAAAAAGTTGCAATAATTATATCATAAAAATAAATTTCAGTCATTTTTCTTTTTGATTAAGGCATAGAAAATATCAGGGAAAACGACGATGACAAAAAAAGCGAACCTGAAAAAATCCAAGTCCGCTGCAATTTTTTTTATTAAATCATGGAAAAACAGAATTTTCTCAGGTTCGTGAGCCGTTGATTTCGGTATAGGTTTTGGTCGCGCTGTCGTAGGTGTAGCCGTCAGGAACTCCGAAAAGCTCGATGTAACTCTGCTCGATGTATTTTTCTATGTTTGTCGAAGATTTTAGGATTCCGGCCTTTTGCAGCTGGCGAGCCGCATTATCGAAGGTCTTTTTTCCCAGAGAACGGCTTGGAATGAAGTTGAGCTCTTCAAGAAGGGCGGCGTTGAAGTCCAGGTCTCCGGCTACAAGATTATTTTCGATTTGAAGCTTAGCTGCAGCTCTCGGCTCGGCCTCCACAAATGCGCTGGCTTTCTGCAGGGCTCTTGTTACGGCCGCCGCTCCCTCTGGATTTTCCCTCAGGAGTTTGTGGGTGACGAACTGCTGGCAGCAATATTCGTTTCGGAATTTTTCGTCCGTGCCGGTGTCAAGGATTTTTTTGAATCCATAGGCAAGCTCGCCTTTTGTGGCAATGGGATCGTGGGCACCAATCACATCCACGGCACCGTTATTGAGGGCGATTGCCAAATCTGATGAGGCATAGGCGACGAATTCCACTTCATTGTTGTCAGCCGTAACGCCGATTCCCACATCCATGAGTTTTCGCTTGAGGTTCATGACCGAACTGTCTGCAAGTCCCGGAACGCCGATTTTCTTTCCCCTTAAATCTGCCACTGACTTAATCGGGCTGTCGCCGCGCACATAATATTTCGTACAGCCGATGTGAATTCCCGAAGTGTAGGAAATGGGAAGACCGTTTTCGATTGCCTGAAGCTGTGTGGCATACAGGCCGTAGCCCGCGTCGACTTTGCCTGAGGCAATCATCTCTCCAAGAGTCGCGCCCCCCTCAACAACCTGAACGAACTCTGCTTTCTGACCGATTTTGGCAAGTTCCTCGTCAAAAAAGCCCATCTTCCAGGCTACATGAACAGGAGCTCCGCAAAGGTTTCCTGTCTGAAAATTGATTCTCACGACTTTCTGACTTTCAGAAGTCTTTGCAGCCTTTTTATTGCAGGCTGTGAATGAGAGTGAGGCAACCGTAAGGACTGCCCCAGTAATTAAAAGTGATTTTTTCATATAATACCTCCAAAAAAATGATTTCGATTAATCCACCGCACGGAGACGGAGCTTTAGCGATTATCTGAAAAATACAGGGATATATTTTTCAAATCGAATACTCCACTTCCTGAACTTTTCCTGCGTAATCGAGGATTTCAAGAATCTGGGTTCTGTACTTTAAGAAAATGTCCTGTCCCCGCGCTCTGGGATGGCTGATTTCAATGGGAATGATTTTTTCAACCTTTGCGGGGCGGGGCGACATAACGACCACATAATCGCTAAGATAAACCGCCTCATCCACATCATGTGTTACCATGACCATCGTGGTTTTATGTTCTTTCCACAGTCTGAGGATTTCGTCCTGCATTGTCATTCGGGTGAATGCGTCCAATGCGCCAAGAGGTTCGTCCAGCAGAAGAATTTTGGGATGTCCCACAAGGGCTCGCGCAAGACTGGCTCGCTGGTTCATGCCCCCTGAAAGCTGGTGGGGAAAGGATTTTTCAAAGCCCTTTAAGCCCACGAGATTTATAAATTCATCCACATCAGCTTTTCTCTCCTTGTAAATGTGGCGGGCACGGAGTCCGAAAGCGATATTTTCCCGAATCGTAAGCCAGGGAAAGAGATTGGCCTGCTGGAAGGCAAATCCTCTGTCACTGCCAGGCTTTGTGATTTTCGTGCCGTCCACGCTTACTTCCCCTGATGTGGGACTTTCAAGACCTGCGATACAGCGCAAAAGCGTGGTCTTTCCGCAGCCTGAGGGGCCAATCAGCGAGACGAAGCTGCCTGCCGGAATCGTGAAGTCCACGCCGTTCAGAGCGACAACTTCCTCCTCCTCGCCACCGCCGAATATTTTCGTAATCTTGTTAAGTTTTATTTCTCCAGACATAAATTCTCCTTTTAACGCTCCCTACCGCGGAAAAATCACAGATTTTTCCGAGACTCGCCTAGAAACTCGTCTCACGAGTTTCTTCGCCTTTGGCGACCGGCTCCCTACCGCGGAAAAATCACAGATTTTTCCGAGACTCGCTAAAAACTCACCTCGTGAGTTTTTTTAACGCTCGCTACCACTTAATAAGCCCTTTCTGCCAGTTCAGGAGTTTTCCCCTTACTTTGAAGAGGGCGGTTATGATTACCGTACAGAAAAGGGCTATCATGATAAGGCCGGCGTAGACTCCTGAATACATCATCATTGCTTTCTGCCAGCTTATGTACCAACCGATTCCGTATTTTGCGCCGAACATTTCTGCCGTCATGAGGGCGATGAAGGCGGCACAGATTCCGTTGAAGACTCCCTGAAAGATGTTTGGAAGGGCGGCGGGAACAGCTATTTTGAAAACCTGAAAGAGTGTTCCTGCCCCCAGAGTCCGCCCCACCTCAAAATAGACTTTGCTTGTGTTCTGAATGCCTGAACTTGTCATCAGCTGAACCGGAAACCAGACTGCAAGGGCTATGATAAAAACGCTGGCTCCGAAAGGAGTTGGAAAAGTGGTCAGAACAAGGGGAATCCATGCGGTGGCGGGAATAGGACCAATCAATTTGATGTAGGGATTTATCCAGTAGTAAACTTTTTTGCTGAATCCCAGAAAAACGCCAGTGATAAAGCCAATCAAGATTCCCCAGAAGACTCCAAGAATCAAAAGGCGGAAAGAATACCAGATACATTTGAGCAAAAGAGGAGTCTGCTCGATGAAAACCGCTAGAATATTGTCATAGCTGGGAAAGAAAATCACAGGAAGGAGGGCAAATTTTGCGGTCACGAGATTTATCAGCGTTACGAGAAGAGCCGCTCCGCAGAAAAAAGCCCCCTTGTGAGAGAGAGAGGAGCGAATCTTTGGGAAAAAGAAAGAAAGCGCAAAAAAGGCAAGAGAGACTGCAAGAAGGACAAAAAGCAGAAAATCGTAGTAGCTTTTTGCCGAAGCCGGGTGAGCCGAATCATCGGGAATGACAGTCTGCACGAAAAGAGCCAGGACAATCCCTAGGGATGGAAGCAGTCTCCTTACAAGACCTTGTATTTTTTGATTCATTTATACCTCTTTAATAACCTAGTAATCTAGTATGTTATAATGTTTTTCCCGAATCTTTACTAATATAATTTTCTTATAGGAGTTATAGAAAAAATCTATAACAAGCTCATCTTTTCGACAGTCAGATTTGATTGATTTCCCCTCGTCTTGCGGATAAAATACTTTCATGCTGAATCAGTTTTCAAGAACGGAATTGCTGCTGGGAAAAGAGGCAATGAAGATTCTCTCCCGCGCTCATGTCGCTGTCTTTGGGGTCGGCGGTGTCGGCGGCTATGTAGTCGAAGCCCTAGTCAGAAGCGGAATCTCTCACATCGACATAATCGATAACGACACCGTAAGCCTCACGAACATTAACCGGCAGATTATTGCCAGTCACGCGACTCTTGGCCGGCCGAAAGTTGATGTTATGAAAGAGCGGATTCTGGACATAAATCCAGACGCTGAGGTGAAGGCCTTCAAGTGCTTTTATCTTC
>JAFUHS010000110.1 GCA_017468745.1 Treponema sp.
TAGACTTGAACAACCTATTGTACACCTTCGGGGAAAGTTTTTTTTGCTATAAGCCTTTGCCCACCACCCGCATAGCAGGTGGTTTATTGTGAAAATATTACGCTTCGCTTCATATTTTCACGGGCTCACGAGCCCTAAAAAAACCGCTCATTTTTCAATGAGCGGACAAAATATTTTAGGGAAGCTCGAAAAAATTGAATTTTTCCGAGATTTCCTTTACTTCTTTTCTTGAATCTTGTCTTTTTCCTTTTTGACTTTTGTGTCAAGGACATCCATAAGTTTGTTCAAGGCTGCTCCGAAGTCAAAATCTTCAGAAGCCACATGAGCCTGAGCACCCCATTTGAAATTTACTGTACAATCAAAATTATATGCCTTGTCATGCTTCACGCGAAGAATCAAATCAACGATTAAATCCTCTGCATATCCAATTCTTGAAAGTTTTTTCTCAATCATGTCCGATTGTTTTTCTTCAAAAACGAAGCCGACGGCTGAAACTGATTTAGTCATTTTAGTACTCCTTAAAAGTTTTTTCGCATTACAAACTTACGACGAAGTTTTTTATGCAATGCACGAGTTCTTGCCCGTCCTCTAAGTATACAACGAAATTCAAAAAATCCCAAATTTTTTTTCATTTTTTTCTGATTTCATTGCCGAAAAGTAATTTTTTTTACCAATACAACTGCATAAGCAAAAACAGGAGTTTATATGACAATTTTTTCATTCTCGCCCTTTGGGTATGAAGGCTCGCTTGTGACAGTTGAGGTTGATTTGCGGCGGGGAATTCCGGCAATCGACATCGTAGGACTTGCAGATAATGCCGTAAAAGAATCCCGTGAACGGATGCGGAGCGCCATTCGCAATTCTGGATTTGAATTTCCCATGGAGCGGGTGCTGATTTCACTCTCACCCGCCGACTTGAAAAAAGAAGGAGCAGGTTTTGATCTGGCTCTTGCCCTTGCAGTACTTGCCGCCCAAGATGAAAAAAAGGCCTTTGACAAAGAGCCGATTCTGGTGATGGGCGAGCTGGAACTTTCAGGGACAATCCGTCCGGTAAAGGCAGTTCATGCGGCGGCGAGTACGGCATTTCAGTCTGGAATCACGAAATGCATCGTAGCGGCGGCTAATGCGGCGGAAGCGCGGGAAGTAGCCGGCATGAAAGTTTTTGGCGCGATGAATCTTACAGAGGCATACGATGCGCTTTTAAGGCCGGATTTATTCACTTCCCTTGCAAGCGATACGGCTCAGGCTTTTGTGCCGAAAGACTGCGTGGAAATAAATGGGGTCCTCTTTCCGCCTGAGACAGCCGGCATCAATTTCAGTGACATACTTCACCAAAAGAACTTGGTTCGCTCCTTACAGGTCGCGGCGGCGGGCGGACATAATCTCCTCGCCTTTGGAGCCCCCGGTTGCGGAAAAACACTTGCGCTCACCCGCTTTACGGAACTGCTGCCGCTTTTGACAGTGGAAGAAGCCCAGAGCATAACTAGGATTCACTCGATTGCCGGGCTTTTAAGTCCCAGCCAGCCGCTGATGAGGATTCCACCTTTCAGGATGCCCCATCAGAGCGCAAGTCTGGAAGGCGTGTGCGGCGGGGGCGTTAACTGTCGTCCTGGAGAAATTTCCCTGGCCCATAACGGCGTTCTCTTTTTGGACGAAGCGGCAGAATTCCGCACTTCCGTTCTGCAAATGCTCCGTGTTCCCATTGAGACAGGCTCAATTTCAATCAGCAGGGCGGGACGCACCACAATATATCCCGCGAGATTCCAACTTTTGCTGGCCACAAATCCCTGTCCCTGCGGAAATTACAACTCAAAAAGCAGGGTATGTATGTGTAGCGCGAAATCCGTGGCTCAGTATTGGAAGAAATTCTCTGCCCCTCTTTTAGACAGAATTGACATCCGGGTGAATGTGGAGAATGACGCTCAGGAAACCGCCCTCGCAGAGAAAATTCATCCCTGCGAGGCCTGCACTGAACAGGAAAATTGCCGGGACTGCAAGAAAGTTCAAGATTACATAACAAAAAAGGACGGACGAATCTCTACGGCGGAGCTTAGGGAGCAAATCGCTGTGGCGACGGCAATACAGAGAAAAAGACAAGGAAAGAAAAACGCCTGTCTTTCGCCACAGGAAATTCTCGATTTCTGCAAACTGGGAAAAAATGAGCAAACGATTCTTGATACGGCGATTTTTAACAACGATTTTTCACAAAGGGCTGTGAGCACGATTCTGAAACTTTCCCGCACGATTGCGGACATGGAAGGCAGCGAGCGGATTAAGACAGTGCATCTTTTGGAAGCGATTGGACTCAGAAAGAGCAGCGGTGCAATGGCTGAATTTGGTGAGGGAGATTAAAGGTGAAGAGAAAAAGCACGCCCCGCTATGGAGTGGTGGCGGCTTGCCGCCAGTGCCGGCCGAAGGACGGTACCGAGGGCTACTGAGCCACGGAACAGCGGCAGACAGTTGACTGGCGCAAAAAAAAACTTGCAGCACGAGAATTTCTGCAAGTTAAGATTCTACCGGGTCTGAGACTCGAACTCAGACGCCCGTGAAGGCAACAGATTTTGAGTCTGTAGTGTCTACCATTTCACCAACCCGGCAAGTGGTGTTAGAATAACAAAAAAAGAAAAACAATGCAAGAGATTTGTGATAGAATTACAAAAGAAAAATGGATTACACTAATAAATCGCCGGAAGAGGTTTTGAAATCGGTTTTTGGATATGACTCTTTCAGGCTGCTTCAAAAAGATATTATCTCTAATGTGCTTGCTAAAAAGGACACGCTGGCCATTATGCCCACCGGGGGCGGAAAGTCCCTTTGCTATCAGATTCCGGCTCTGATTTTTGAGGGAATTACGGTTGTGGTCTCGCCCCTCATTTCCCTTATGCAGGATCAGGTGGCCGCTCTTAATGCGGCGGGAGTCAATGCGGTCTTCCTTAATTCTACGGTGGAATGGGAAGATTACAAGGATTCCATGAATTCGATTCGGCGGGGAGAGACTAAGCTTCTTTATGTAGCCCCGGAAACCCTTGTGACTCCAAAAATCAATGACCTGCTCCACGATTCCAGGGTGACGGTCAGCTGCATCACCATTGACGAGGCTCACTGCGTTTCTGAGTGGGGGCATGACTTCAGGCCGGACTATCTTGAAATTTCTGCCCTGCGAAGCCAGTTTAAGGACGCGGTTTTCCTCGCCCTCACGGCTACGGCCACTTTGAGCGTTCGGGAAGACATCATTAAAAATCTCAAGCTGAAAAATCCTGCGGTCTTAGTCTCAAGTTTTGACAGACCCAACATTTTCCTCGATGTGAGGCAGAAAAACCGAAATGCGCTGGAGCAGGTGGTGGAATGTATTCGCCGCCACTGGGATGAAAGCGGCATAATCTATTGTTTTTCAAAAAGGCAGGTGGACGAGCTGACCGAAAAGCTGGACAGGCTGGGCTATTCCGTGCTGAATTATCACGCGGGGCTTACGGACGAGGTGAGGGCTGACCATCAGACAAAATTCATCCGCGACCAGGTGCAGATTATGGTGGCGACTCTGGCTTTTGGAATGGGAATCGACAAGCCCAATGTGCGATTTGTAATCCACTACGACATGCCGAAATCCCTGGAGCAATATTATCAGGAAATCGGACGGGCCGGGCGGGACGGCTTACAAAGCGAAGCCCTTCTTCTCTACTCGGCTGGGGATATTCACAAAATCCGCTATTTTTTTGAGGAGGCGGCGGACAAGGCTCGGTGCGAAGCTCTCTTACAGGGAATGATTTCTTACGCCACCGGTCGGACTTGCAGGCGGAAACTGCTTCTTTCCTACTTCGGGGAAACTTACGAGAAAAAAGCCGGGAAAAATGACGGGGAGACTGAAAGCCGCTGCTGTGATTTGTGCGAGCGCGGTCCCCTTCCAGAAATGGACATGACAATTCCCTGCCAGAAACTCATGAGCTGCATTATCCGGACGAATTCGCGATTCGGAGCGGCTTATATCATCGATGTACTGCTGGGCTCTCGGGCCGAGAGAATCATCGAAAACGGACACAATATGATTTCAACCTGGGGAATCGGCAGGGAACTGGACAAAAATCAGTGGCACGAAGTGGTGAATCTCCTGATTGAAAAGAATTTTATCATCAAATACGGCGACTACAATATCCTCATGCTCACGAACGACGGTCTGGCAGCCCTAAAAAACCGGGATAAAATCACCCTGCCCTTTTCTCTGCCAAAAGGAAGCAGGTCAAAAAGCGGAAATCTTGAGGCAGACGGAGCTTTTGTCCCCAAATATCACGCCAGCGTTGGAAGTGCGGGCGGACTCATGTTCCCAAAGCCAGAAAAAAAGAAGTCAAATTGGTCACAGGCCGGCAAGGAACAGAAAGCCTCTTTCGTCCTTCACAAAAAGGAAGTGGATTTCGGCGGCGATGATGAAGCCAAACGCATTCAGCAGAATTTGAAGAAATGGCGGAAACGCAAGGCCGAGGAAATGAACGTGCCGCCCTATGTGATTTTCGGAGACAGGACGATGAATGACATAGCCGCAAAAAAGCCGCGCACAATCGAGCAGCTTTTCGATGTGAACGGCTTGGGCGAAAAGAAGGTGGAGAAATTCGGGGAAGAGATTTTAGCGATTGTTGAGGGCAGATAGATAGAATAAAATAAATAAAGCAGAGCTGTTTCAGCAGTTATTTTCTTGGCATACCATACTTTTTTTCTCTGCCCTGCAACTAGAAATCTGTGAGAATCTATGCTACTCTGTTAGAACATTTTCTTTGGAGTGAATCATGAACTTAGACCCGAAAGTACAGCGAATCATTGGCTGGCGGGAAAGTATTGCCGTTTTGCCAGATAATCATTTTTTTGAAATTATCCGCATGTATTTGGGCGAAATCAAAACTCCATTTAACAAACAAAAACTTATCGAAGAGCTGGGAGCCTTTATCCGCAAAGAAGAAAACAGAAAGACTCTTATCTCGCTTTTAAGCGAAACAGATCTGCGCATAATTTCGGCAGTCAAATATATCACAAACGCCACACAGGAAAAGCTTTTTTCTTTTTTTTCCGGCTCATACTCTTTCGCGGAGCTTTACGAACGGCTGCTGAATCTTGAAGAGCGGCTTATCCTCTACCGAAAGAGCAGCCGTAGCGACAGCAAAACATTCATCGCAATCAACCCCCATCTTGAAGAAGACCTTGAGCCATATACCAAGCAGAGCGTCCTGCTTGAAAATCCAGAATACGCCAAGCTTTCCTATGAAACGCCCTCATCGCTTTCACCAGAGCTGATTGCATCTTTTATTTCTTTTATTCATAAAAATAAGGATTTATGCAAATCAGACGGCACATTTAAAAAAAGAACACAGACTGAAATCGAACGGCTTTTCCCTGGGAAAACAGAATTGCTATTTAATCTCACTAAGGCTTTTATCAATCTGTCTTTAATCAGGGAAATTCCCGATGGTTATGAAATCGACAGGAATAAATTTCTGGCCTTTGCCCGCCTTGACCCACGATTGCAGTATGCCTATCTCTGCGTAGCAAGTCAGGGACGATTTTCCCGAAATGGTCTGGCACGGCAGGCAAAATTACTGCTGGATGTAGCCACCTCAATTCCTCACGGCGGCTTTTCAAGAAGCATTGTATTGCGCCTTGCCTACCTGATTTCAGAAGACCAAAGTGATGCCCCCGGACTTTCTTCTTTCGCCTCGAATTCCAGATTCGCTTCGATTTTAAACCGAGCCAGAGAGAACGACAGTGCGATTGTCGAACATGAAAGTGACTTGTCTTCAATTTTGGACAGACTGATTGAATGTGCCGCTATGTTCGGTATTTTCTCTCACAAGGGAACTGATGTAAAGGGCGAGTCGATTTTTGTTTCAGGCACGATTTTTGATGAAAGAGAAGACTTTGAGGAAAAACCGAAGTGTCTGAGCGTAGATGCGGCTTTTACCGTTACCCTTATGCCAGGTCTTTCTCTCGAAAATCTCATTCCCCTCATGGACTTTATGGAACTTCTCCAGTTCGATACGGCGGCCGTTTTTGAAATCAACCGAAAATCTGTCATGCGGGGCTTTGACGCAGGGTTAAACGCGGACAAGATTTTTTCCCTTCTCAAAAAATACACTCCCTATGAAATTCCCCAGAATCTCGAAATCTCTGTGGATGACTGGAGCCGTTCATATTCTTCGGCAACAATTTTCAAGGGATATGTTTTACAGGTAAGCGCAGAAAACGCCACTATGACTGAAAATAATCCGGCTATCGCACCTTTTATCGCACAAAAACTTGGAGCCGGAATTTACCTGCTCTCGGTTGAGAACGATGAGCAGGCAGCAAATATTATAGCCCGGAGCGGATTAGACTTCATCGGAAAAATCAAAACCCCGGAAAAGAATTATGAAAGCATCGGTTTTCCAGAAATCATCGTTCCCAAAAAGACAGACCGCTTTGACTCTGACGAAGAGGCAAAACCGACCTCTGATGAAGAGCGTGCCGCACATTTTGAGGCAATGCGGGCTGAACTGGAAAAACTAAATCTGCCAGCCGAGAAAAAAGAGGGGCTTGCGGAACGAATCCAACATAAAATCATCCTTTCGCCAGTGCAGCTTCGTGCCGACAGCGTGAAATACGAGCGAATTGAAGCCGGCGGAATGGATTTTTCGGGAAAGTTACACATTATCGAAGGGTCAATCTCGAACAACAGCATGGTTGAACTTCAATTTGACGACCGTACAATCGTAGGAATTCCGCTTTCCGTAAACAAGACTGGAAGCGATGCCACCGTGCTAATGGAAGTTATGCCTGAACGAAACGAGAAATTAATCTCCATCGGACAGGCAAAATTCGTCAAAAGAATCCGCGGCAGCGTTCTGAGATAAGTTTTACCTTCATTTCGCAAAAAAGCGCCCCTGTTTTAATTCAGGCAAAAGTGCTCGCCGTCCAGATATTCGCCCAAATCCGCCTCGTCCTTACAGCGGAGAAGACGGTACTGGTAGCCCTGTTCCGCCAGGAATTTCTGACGGTTGGAGCCGAATTCTTCTTCCACGGTGTTTCGGGTAATCAGCGTGAAGAAGCGGGATTTCCGCTCCTTTGGCCGCAAAATTCGCCCCAATCGCTGGGCTTCTTCCTGACGGCTTCCGAAAGTTCCGCTCACCTGAATCGCCATGCTGGCGTCAGGCAAATCGATTGCGAAATTTGCAACCTTGCTCACCACCAGCACCCGGATTTTACCGCTTCGGAAATCAGCGTAGATTTTATCCCGCTCTTCGTTGGGTGTTTTCCCTGTGATAATGGGGCAGGAAAGCATTTTTGAAAGCTCGTCCAGCTGGCTCAAATACTGACCGATGACAAGGATTTTATCGGCTGGCGATTTTTCCACCAGCATTTTGACGAATCCCGGCTTTTTGGGATTCTCGCTGGCGATTCTGTGCTTTTTGCGTAAATCTGCCACGGCATATTCGATTTCTTTTTCTTCGCCCAAATCAATTCTCACTTCAATACATTCTGCCGTGGCGATAAAACCGCTGGTCTCCAAGTCTTTCCATGGGACATCGTAGCGTTTGGGGCCGACAAGAGAGAAAACATTGCCCTCGCAGCCGTCCTCGCGGACAAGGGTTGCCGTAAGA
This sequence comes from Treponema sp., assembly GCA_017468745.1. Lineage (GTDB taxonomy): Bacteria > Spirochaetota > Spirochaetia > Treponematales > Treponemataceae > Treponema_D. The sequence goes on from JAFUHS010000110.1 coordinate 7,617, forward strand.
CCGACCCGGCGCACTGCCTGAATCTCGGCGGCGACACGAAAAACAGGGGCAGGCAGGGTGTGAACTTCATCGTAAATGATAAGACCCCAGGCCCGCTTTCTGAACAAAGAAAAATGAGGATAAGGGCCGTCCTTTTCGGGCCGCCATGTGAGAATCTGGTAAGTGGCAACGGTAACGGGCTTGATTGTCTTGTTTTCGCCAGTGTACTCGGCTATGTCCTCATCGGTAAGATTGGTTTTGTCTTTGAGTTCCTCAATCCACTGGTGGACGGCAGAAATATTCGTGGTGACGATTAAAGTGCTGGTTTTGAGCAGATCCATGACCGTCATGCCCACGATTGTTTTACCCGCACCACAGGGAAGAACAATCGTGCCGAAGCCGGTTCCGGGACCTTTGTTTCCCACGATGGCAGAGGCGGCTTCTTTTTGGTACTGGCGCAAAAGAAAGGGCTTGCCTGAAAGAGTAGTCTCCCGAAGATTTATTTCCAGAGGCTCGCCGTCAATGAGGGGGACATCGTCCTTAACCGGCCAGCCCATACGCAAAAGCTCCTGCTTAATCGTCCCCCGGTCAGTGAGGGCAAGGCGGAAACAGTGGGATTTTTCTTCTTCGCTCACCACAGTCTGCTTCATCACTTCGTCCTGAGGCTGCTCGTATTCGGCAAGGGTCAGATACTTCCGCCCCACCGCGCTGGCCGCAATTTCCTTAAAGACAGGAAGGCTTTCCGTTACAAGATAAAGATATTCGATTTTCTCTTTTTCAACTTCTATCCATGGAGCCGGAACAAGGCGCAGTTTGCCGAAACGGCCGGCGGTCTCCCGAATCCACATCTCAACTGCCTGGGGAACATCATAGCGGGCAAAATCGTGAAGGACATTCACCGCATCCTCAGGAGAAAAGCCCGCCGCATTTGCATTCCACAGGGAAAGAGGCGTGAGGCGGTAAGTGTGCAGATGCTCAGGGCTTCGCTCAAGCTCGGCAAAAGGAATCAGCGCGTTACGGCAATCTTCGGCACGGGGAGCATGCACATCAAGGAGAAGGGTTCTGTCACTCTGTACGATTAAAGGATTTGAATAGTCCATAAAGCCTAAAATCCAAGGATTCCAAGTCCTGACGGTGCCTTTGCCCCGGCCTTAATCCAGGAAACCTTTTGCTTTGGGGAAAGAGGTTTTTTAAGGTTGTCGATTGCGTCCAGATACTCACAGAGCCAGACAGAAAGAGAGCTGTCTCTCTTTGACAAATCGTTGTTAGGCTCGCAGGAAACAAGAACAGGTATAACGCTATTACCCTCTGCAAGAGTCGCCGCAGTATTCTCGGCAAAGGCACGAAAAGCCGCGCTTGCGGCCGCAATGAGAGGATTTGAAAGCTCGACACCAGACGACCGCAGGGAAGAAGAATTCACCCCATCTGCCAGAGTGAAATTTGCTTTATGGATGAAAGCAAGCTTCGTCACCTTTTCGCTATTCCGCGCAAATCGAGCCAGCAATTCCTGAGTGAGATACTGGTAGCTTCCGATTAATTCTTCAAGAGTCTGGGCATTATTGATACCCCTGTATTTTGTCGCATAGTAAAATTCATCGAAAATCAGGGCCGCTTCATCAATACCGCCGGAATTCTCGCACTTTAACGCGATTGACCGGGCAGAAAGCGGTGAGCCTCTGTTCCAGACGACAGGAATAACTCCGGATGTTTTTTCTGAAGAAGACCGCTCTTCGCTTTCATCGACATGCAGACTTGTAGCAATAACAGAGCGCCCTTGAAATGAAGCGCCGGACACCACATCATTGCCGGCTGGAAGTTCCTTTCCAGCGAATAATATCATCTTTCCCATGAGGGGCTATTATATCATATTTTCATAATAAGGTGGTAGATTTTAATGCAATTTGCTATAATAAGAGCATGAAAGTTTGGATTAAATATTTAATTGGAACAGTTCTCGGCGTTATCGCCGCATTTATTCTTCCCATGCATATAAACGCACTTGATTCTGCCCTTGCTACGATTTCAGAAATAGCAATCCGATTCGGAAGATACGCGCTCATTCCGCTGATTTTTTTCGGCACAGCCATAGCAATGTTCAATCTCCGTTACAAAAAGCAAATCATTAAGACCAGTCTTTGGACTTCAGGAGTCATAATCAGCTCAACGCTCATTCTGGTTCTTCTGGGACTGCTCACAATCCTAATAGTCTCCCTGCCCCGAATTCCCATCACAGGTGAAAAAATTTCTGAAGCCCCGACCATCAATTTAAAGGAAATGATTCTTCAGGTCTTCCCTTTCTCAGGCTTCGATTCCCTCAAAGACGGAATTTATTTGCTCCCTGTTTTTGTTCTTGCAGCCTTTGCCGGCGGCGCATGCGCGTCAGAGACAAACGACTCAAAGCCAGTCCTCAGCCTCTTTGAATCAGCCCTCAAACTCTGCCAGACAATTTCAGCCTTCTTCATCGAATGGCTTTCAGTCGGTATGATTGCTGTTTCATGTTATTGGGTTCTTCAGGCTCGGGCAATTTTTGAAGTCAAAACATTTCTCCCGATTTTCCTCATGCTTCTTGTGGATTTTGTCATCGTTGCGGGCATAATTTACCCCCTCATACTCCGCCTTCTCTGTAAAGACCTGCACCCTTATCATGTGCTTTACGCAAGTCTCTGCTCAATCATCACAAGTTTTTTCTCAGGCGACACTAATCTTTCCCTGCTCATAAACCAGCGGCACACAAAAGAAAGCCTGGGAATCCACAACGATTCAAATTATTTTACCCTTCCTCTCTTCTCAATTTTCGCCAGAGGAGGCACGGCTCTTGTAACGGCGATTTGTTTTGTTACGATATTGCGCTCTTATTCAAGCCTGGGATTCACTTTCTTTGATGTCATCTGGATTTTCACGGTATCATTCATCATTTCTTTTGCCCTCGGTTCATTTCCTCAGGGCGGAACTTTTGTTGCCCTCACCGTCATCTGCTCAATGTATGGCCGTGGATTTGAAGCCGGTTATCTGCTGCTTCGACCGGCGGCACCGATTTTGTGCAGTTTTGCAGCCGCCTTTGATGCCCTTTCTGCCATAACAGGAAGTTACATTGTGGCCGTAAAGACCAAGAAAATCGACAAAATAGAATTAAAGCACTATATCTAGGGAAGTTCGAATAATTAATTAATTTTTGGGCTTCTTGTAGATGTCTTTGTTGACATCCAGCCGCAGGTGATGCTCGCGGAAATCAATGTTATTACAGGGGCGACCGAAATAGAATCCCTGAAATTTATCAGGCTCATAATCAATGAGTTTTTCGATGTCGCTCTTTTCTTCAATTCCTTCCATGCAGACTTTCATCCCCAATTCATGCGCCATCTGCGTGATATGCTTGATAATCTTGCGGTCGCCCTCATTACCAGCAGTAGCTTTCTGAACGAATGTGTAGTCAAGTTTGAGAGTATTTGCTTTAAGATACTGGAGATAACGCAGGTTTGAGTATCCGGTGCCGAAATCATCAATATCGACATTACAGCCCAAGTTTGAGAAAGCTTCGGTGAGATTTTGAAGTTCCTCGCCATTATCAATGTAGCCGCTTTCAGTAAGTTCCAAAGTTACATTTTTTGGGTTGACATCTGAGATGAGCATTGCCGTTTCCACATCCCGGAGAATATCGCTTTTCTTGACCTGAATATAGGAAAGGTTCACGCTTACCCTAAAGTCTTTTTGCAGATGATTCCACTCCGCGCACTGCATGAAAGCCGTTCTCAAAATCCATCGCCCGACAGAAACAATCATTCCTGTTCTTTCAAGAATCGGGATGAACTCGTCTGGAGTAAGTACACCGTAGCCAGGACAAGTCCATCGGATAAGAGCCTCACAGCCGATAACATTGAGGACGGTTTTCGCCTCATCAAGATACAGATTGCGGGCATCGACAACAGGCTGATAATAAAGCTCGAAACCAGAAAAATCGTTACGGATTGAATCGCGGATTTTTTCCTGAAAATCGAGGGTTTTTAAATGCTGGGCATAATTCACCGCATCAAAAGTGACAAGGTTGTTCCGACCGTTACGCTTAGCCGTGCTTATTGAATAGTTTACCTTTCGGAGCAAGCCGTCAAGCTGGGAAGAATCGTTCATAAAAGCGACCATGCCGCCCGAAACCGTAAAAACAATGTCATAGCCCAGCCCATGCTCAGCCTCAGAAATTTCACGGCGAAGATTCTCGTACATTTTTTGTGCCACAAGGGCTGACTTTCCTGTGAGGTTCATACAAACAAATTCATCACTTGAAAGCTTGTAGGCCTTTGCCAGACCCGAACAGACCTTACGGCAGCAATCACCGACTTTTGAGACGATGACATCGCCAGTCATGACACCATACTGCTCATTTATTGTGCCCAGATTATCAATATCGACTTTTAGGATGAAACCGGATACATTTTGTTTTTTAGTCCAGACCGAGCCGAAATCGATGCGAAGCTGAGATTCAGAAGCCAGCCCTGTAAGCAAGTCAGTTTTATCCTCATCGGTAACGATGGAGACCTCACCGACAAGAATCCGGCTCTCATCATTGTCGTTGGGAAGAATTCTACCCCGGCAACGAATCCAAACCGGTTTTCCGTTTTTGTTCAGCCAGCGATAATCCAGATTGTGCTCTGTCTTTTTGCCACTTTTAATCAAATCCAAATCGGCTCGCAAAGAAGGCTGGTCTTCCGAATAGACAATTTTCATGAGTTCCTGAGTGGCGTTGTCCATTTTTTCGTCTGGGAAATTGAAAAAATTTTTTGCATAAGGAGATATGAAGTAAGTATCTTTAGATAAGTCAAAGACATAGAGAAAAGAATCAGTACACTGGTTGAGAATCGTTATAATGCCTTCTAGCTGTCGCGTCTCTAAATTTTCTAAACCGTAACTCATTTACCGTTCCGACTATAAGAACCTTTGCTCCATTGCAAAGTTATATATTTATTATAACATATAAAACAAGAATTTTCATATTTTTTTTTAAAATTTCTGCCGTTTAAAAATCATTCCCCAGGATTTTTCTGATTGCCCCAGTTGTCATACAGAATCGAGCAGGCATAGGGAAAATCATCTGAAAAAATAATTTCATGGTCTTTCTGCACAAAAACAGCCGCAAGCTCCGTCTGGAACTCTTCCTGGATTTTGGGCAGCAATTCAAGAGAGCGTTCTGTCCCCAGCACAAAAAAGGCAGTTGTCAGCCCATCAGCCAGCATTGAATTCGTACTGATTACGGAGACAGAGTACAACTCATTTTCAACAGGCCAGCCGTCTTTTGGGGAGAGAATATGATGATATCGCTTTTCGCCATCATTGAAGAATCTCTCGTAAGTCCCGCTCGTTACCACCGATATTTCAGGAACAGTCAGTTTAATCAAAGGAGCCGAATCCGGATACTCAGGATTCTTTATACCCACATTCCAAAAATTTGTCTTCTTTTTTTTGCCGTAGACATAGACATTTCCGCCTAAATCAATAACGGCGCGACGGATTTTGTGTTTTTTGCAGATTTTTACGATTTCGTCAGCAGCAAACCCCTTGGCAATTCCACCGAAATCAATTTCCACTCCTTTTTTGAGAAGACGAACAGATTTATCTTCTGGATTTAAAATAATATTCCTGTAATCGACCAGCGGTAACAAAGAATCAAGCTCCGCCTTTGTCGCCACATGCGGAGAATCCGTGTTCACCTTCCACAGAGAAACGATAGGTTCAATCGATATATCAAAAGCCCCGCCGCTAATTTCTGAAATCCGTTGAGCCATCTGCAGAACAGTAAAGGCATCGTCACTTACGACAACAGGCTCTGATTCATCCGCCTCACGAAGTTTTTTAATATCTGAATCAGAACCTGCGAAACTGAATTCCCCATGAATCTGCTGCAAGCGGGCAAAAATCTCATCGTAGTAAGCTTCCTTGCCCCCCTCATATAAATTGACAAAACAGACTGTTCCCAGCACATGCTCAAAACGAGGCTCAACCTGAGAGCAGGAAGAAAGAAAAAAGAGAATAGCTGATAATAAAACTGCGGCCGCACCGTTTAAGTTTATTTTCATCGTATTTTAATATTACACATTTCGCAAAGAAAAACAAGAGTATTCGCTCTATTCAGAAAAATACCACTCATTTCCCAAAAGCTGAATTGAAGTTATTATTAAAAACGCTTTTTTCATAATTTGCAAGATTTATCTCATTTTCTGATAATTTTTGTTGAAAATCTTCTAATAAATGGTATCTTAGAATTTGCAGGAAGTCTGACCAATCAATTTCACCTTGCGGGTGTCTTATTCAGTACTTCCAAAAAAAGGAGAATTAAAATATGGAAAAAAAAGATTTCCTCAAACTCCAGAATGGAAGCGATGTTCGGGGAATAGCAGCAGAAGGCATTGAAGGCGAGCATGTAAACCTCACGATAGAAGCTGTGAACAGAATTGCCCAGGGTTTTGCCCGCTGGTTATCAAAAAAAACGGGGAAAGACCTTGCATCTCTTAGAATTGGAATCGGCCGGGATTCACGGATTACAGGCGAAAGTCTGGCAAATGCGGCTGCGGAGGGGCTAGTCTCATTCGGTGTAAGCGTAACTGATTGCAGCATGGCGACAACTCCTGCAATGTTCATGAGCATCGTTTTTGAAGAAACACACTTTGACGGTTCTATCATGATTACAGCCAGCCATCTTCCATTTAATCGCAACGGACTCAAATTTTTCGACAAAGACGGAGGACTGGAACACGAAGACATCACGGAAATCCTTGAATATACGGGCGAAAATACATATAAGACGGTGGATGACAAAAAATCACCTCAAAACAATAGGAAGGCTTTCACGGGAGACTTTGATTTAATCACGCTCTATGCAAATTTCTTGTGCGAAAAGATTAAGAATGAACTTTCAGCCGGCGAAAAACCGCTTTCAGGTCTAAAAATCATTGTGGATGCCGGAAACGGAGCGGGAGGCTTTTTTGCGACAAAGATTCTTGCTTCCCTGGGTGCGGACACTGATGGCAGCCAGTTTTTGGAACCCGACGGCACTTTCCCGAATCACATTCCCAATCCTGAGAATAAAGCCGCAATGGAATCAATTCAGGCTGCCGTCCTCAAAAACAAGGCGGATTTGGGCTTGATTTTCGACACTGATGTTGACAGAATGTCAGCCGTTCTCCCAGATGGCACAGAAGTGAACAGGGATGCAATCATCGCGCTCGTAGCGGCCATTCTCGCCCCAGATTATCCGAATTCTACTATCATTACCGATTCAGTAACTTCAGACCGGCTTACACGCTTTCTGCAGAATGAACTGGGCTTAAAGCACCATTGCTTCAAGCGGGGCTATAAAAATGTAATCAACGAGTGTAAAAAATTAAATGCAGAAGGAATCATCTCTCCACTTGCGATGGAAACCAGCGGTCACGGCGCGCTTAAAGAGAACTACTATCTTGATGACGGAGCCTATCTGGCGGTAAAAATCATCATCGCTCTGGCAAAAGCACGCAAGCAGGGAAAATCGCTTGCAAGCCTTATCGAAAAACTGGAGCCTCTTTGTGAAGCCGAAGAGATCCGATACAAAATCACCGTGGAAAATTTTGCGGCTTACGGCGACAGCGTACTAAAAGAATTCAAGGCTCGCGCCGAAAAAGCAGGATTGAACATGCCCAAATCCCACGAAGGTATAAGAATCTCATTTGACGACAGTGAAAAAAAAGGCTGGCTGCTCTTGAGAAAATCTCTTCACGATCCGGTCATGCCCCTCAATATCGAAGGTGAAAAAGCCGGGAGCGCAAAAAAAATTCTGCAGGAAGCCGAAAAACTCCTTGCCGGATTTGACAAGCTAATCCGATAGAATAGAACAAAGCGGCTGCTCATACAGTCTTTCTGTAGGAACATTTCTTTTAAATCTCACATTTTTTTTCTCTTCATTGCCGAAAATTGACTTTCTTTTGCTATATATAGGCAGGAGGAAAAACATGTGTAAGAAAACAAAAAGCTGGAATGAACTGACCTTCGCGGACAACTTCCTTTTCTGTAAAATTCTCGAAAGTGAGCCTGATTTGTGCCGTCAACTGATAGAACTTCTGCTTCATATCAAAATCGACCATCTGGAAAAGCCGCAGGGCGAGCGAACCATGCAGGAGACAATCGACGCGAAGAGCGTGAGGTTCGACGTGTATACCAGGGACGACAAGCGGATTTTTGATCTTGAAATCCAGACCACAGACACGAAGAATTTACCCAAGCGTGCGCGCTACTACCAGAGCATAATCGATATGGACAATCTTTCTAAAGGAGAGAACTACACAAAACTTAAAGATTCATATGTGATTTTCCTCTGCCTCACAGATATTTTTCATAAAGGATTACCTGTCTACAGCTTCGAAAACATCTGCTGTGAAAACTATAAGATAAAACTGAACGACAGGACTTTCAAGGTCTTTTTTAACGCGATAGAGTGTGATAAACTGAAAAGCGAGGATGAAAGAAATTTCTTCCGATTTCTGAAGGGCGAAAAGGCAGAGACAGGTCTTTCCCGCTGCATAGAAGAAAAAGTCGAGTTCGCGAAGAAGAACGCACTCTGGAGGAGGCAGTACATGACATGGCAGCAGACGATAGACGAAGAAAAAGAGATTGCACGCGAGGAAGGGCGCGAGGAAGGACGCGAGGAAGGAGCCCGCGAAAAGGCCATTTAAAATATACCCCAAATGGTAGACACATTTAGAAGAAGGGATCCATAAA
>JAFUHS010000111.1 GCA_017468745.1 Treponema sp.
CGACTTGGCTTTGATTCTTCACGCTGAGCACGGCGGCTGAAACAACTCTTCCCTCACAGTACATGTCGTTTCTTCCGCTGACACGGACACTTACTCTGCAATCGGCGCGGCTGTAGGCTCTCTCAAAGGTCGCCGTCACGGTGGTGCCAACATTCAGGTCGCAGAGATGATGGACAACATCAAAGAGAATGTAAAAGACTGGTCAAACGAAAAGGAAGTAAAGTCTTACCTTGAAAAAATCGCAAACAAAGAGGCATTCAACCACACAGGCCTGATTTACGGCATGGGTCACGCAATCTACACGATTAACGATCCGCGCGCTACCCTTCTCCGGGATAAGGCGGCAAAACTGGCCAGAGAAAAGGGGCTTGAAGAAGAATACAACCTTTACAAAATGGTAGAGAAATTCAGCCCGGACATCCTTTACAACAAGCACGGCGACGGCAAAAAAATCTGTGCCAATGTAGACCTCTACTCAGGTTTCATCTATTCAATGCTGAATATCCCCAGGGAACTTTTCACCCCGCTTTTCGCAATCTCCCGAATCGCAGGCTGGAGCGCCCACCGTATCGAAGAAATCATCGCAGGCGGAAAGATTTACCGCCCTGCCTACAAGAACATCTTCGCCGAGCGGGAATATATCCCCATTGAGCAGAGATAAGGGAACGGAAAACTGAAAGTAGAAAGTGGAAAACTATCGAAGGTAAGTAAGGTCAAAAAGGGCGGGCGTTACCTGCCGCTGTTCTTCCGATAATTTAGCCCATTGGGACAGAAAATCTTGCTGTCGGGGACGCTGCTTTTCAGGATAAATGTTTTGAGTAACCATTGAGTTTTACTCCTTTTCTTGACATACACATATTCTCAATATATATTATATGTATGAATCATACATATAATATGAAGCCAATAACCCTTTATGTCACAGAACCAATGTATGAGACATATCAGGTTCAAGCTCAAAAGCAGGGGCGCAAAACAGCAGAACTCATTCGCAATGCCATGCAGGAATACGCAGAAAGTCACTTTAGGGCAAAAAAAATGCTCAAAGATATTTCATTTCTACGAACGGTTCGACTTCAAGCAAATGCAAATGATTTTCTTAATGATTCCTCATGGAAAGAAGAATTCCTTAGCGGCAGGATAAAACTATGATTGGTATCGACACCTGCTTTCTCATTGATTTGTATTGGGAAGATTCTCCTCGCAACAAAAATGCTCATTCACTGTTCGAGCAAATTTCAAAAGACGAATCAACTGAATTAGGTATTTATTACAACTGCTTTAATGAGTTTTTACATGTCATTACCGATTCCAGACGATTTGAAAATCCCTTCACCATGCAGGAGGCAATTTCCGTAATTGATTTCTGGTGCGACATTAAGCAGGTGAATGTTCTATATCCAACCGATACTTCTTTTAAAAGAACGCTCGCATGGCTGAATATGTACAATTTGGGCCGTAACAGAATAAACGACACGCAAATGGCAGCCTGTTACCTTTCTAACGGCATTTACTCTATAATCACTGCGAATCCAAAAGATTTCGAAGTATTCAAAATGTTTGACTTAAAGGATTACCGCTAATGGACAGAATCGACAAAATACTCTCTCACCACGGATTTGGCTCCAGAAAGGATGTAAAAAAGCTGCTTCGGGACGAGCTTGTGACCGTAAACGGCAAGTTCGTCTACGACCCGGGCTTTCAGCTGGATATTTCCAGGGATAAAGTGGTCGTTGACGGCGAAGAAATCAAATTGCAGCACGATGTTTACATCATGATGAACAAGTGTGCCGATGTAGTTTGCGCCAACAAGGACGGGGAGCACCGCACGGTCTTTGACTTGCTGGACGATTCTTTGCGCCACAAATTTTTGGGCGGCGACCTTCACTGCATGGGGCGGCTTGACATCGACACGGAAGGGCTTTTAATCCTCACCACTGACGGAAAACTTACCCACCGCCTGCTTTCTCCCAAAACTCACGCGCCCAAAACTTATGCCGTGGGCTTAAGGGACAGCCTTACCGAGGAAGAAAAGCAAAAATACAGCGAAAAATTCAAAAAAGGCTTTTGGATTGACCGGGAAGGCAACGAAGATGGATTTGACGCCCAGCCCAGCGAGATACAATTTATTAAAGATGAAAAAATCGACTGTCTTCTTACTATATATGAAGGAAAATATCATCAGGTGAAGCGCATGTTCTCCCAGTTGGGGAACGAAGTGGTCTACTTAAAGCGGGTTAAGATGGGGCAGCTGGAACTTGACCCCAAAATCCCCCTTGGCGGCTACCGTGAGCTTAGCCAGGAGGAAATCAGTCTTTTGAGCGAGTAAAGCTTTCTCTCTGCTTTACCGCCCTGTGAAGATTTATCCTTCAATCACCTTGCAAATCGCCTCGTAAAGCTGGTCAAATTCGGTGAATGCGGGGATATTCGGGTAGTCGGCCTTGATTTTGTCGGTCGTGCGGAAGAGGAAGCCGGCTTTGCTTGCCTGAATCATGGCAAGGTCGTTATAGCTGTCGCCAGAGGCGATTGTCTCATAGCCGATTGACTGCAAGGCCTTTACCGTGGTGAGTTTTGATTTCTCGCAGCGCATTTTGTGCCGCAGGATAAAGCCATCTGAATCAACTTCAAGGGAGTTGCAGAAAATCGTAGGCATCCCCATTTTTTTCATGAGGGGAGCGGCAAATTCCTCGAAAGTGTCGCTCAATATGATGGTCTGGCACTTTGCGCGCAGCTTATCCAAAAATTCCTTTGCGCCAGGGAGAGGGTCAATCTTTGCGATTGTGTTCTGAATGTCGCGGAGGGTAAGGCCGCGCTCCTTTAAAATTCCGATGCGCCAGGCCATGAGCTTGTCATAATCAGGCTCGTCCCGGGTAGTGCGTTTGAGTTCCGGGATTCCAGACTCTTCGGCAAAGGCAATCCAAATTTCAGGCACAAGAACGCCTTCCATATCCAAACAAGTTACAAACATAGTAAATTCTCCATAAAGAAAAGTGAAAAAATTATAGCAAAAACATTGAAAAGTTAAAACAGTGCGTTAAATTATTTAACATGAGATAATGCGGGCCTGGCTATGAAGCAGTGGCCGAGCCAGTCGCTTTTGCGACCGAGCGGAAGCGAGCTGCGGAACAGCCCCAGTGAGATGATTCGCCCCCTATTGTATAAATTTTTATACAGGAACAGTCTGTGTCTACATTTTTATACAGTCAAATCCTAAATTTGTATTAAAATTTGCACACATTCAATTTTCTCCCTGATGGAAACGAATATTCCAATCAAGCAAATATTCCCTTATATTACAAATAATTAACTTTTAATTTTTAAAATTTTATCCAGTATTTTAAAACTTGGCACGCTTCTTGCTTTTATATTTTCGTAGCCAGTGATGGCTCTCAGGAGTTTTCTATGAAAATGTACGAGATGTATTTAAGCCAGATTCAGAAGTACCCTCTTTTAAAGGCCGATAAAGAAAAAGAAATCGCAAAACAGATTTCCGATGGCAACAAAACTGCCGTTAACAAACTGGTAAACTCAAATCTGCGTCTTGTAGTCAGCATCGCTAATAAATTTAAGAAAAGCTATAAAGTTTCCGTAATGGATTTGATTCAGGAAGGAAACCTCGGGCTTATGGCAGCTGCCGAAAAATTCTCCCCCGCTTACAACACTCGTTTCTCAACTTACGCTTATCCCTGGATTTTGCAGTACATGCTGCGTTTCATTCACAACAAAACATCTATGATTGCAATTCCCCAGCGAAAAGAAGAGGTTCTCCGCCGACTTTCAAATATTCAGAACGAATACAATCAGGCGACAGGCAAGGAAGCAAGCAAAGTAGAACTTGCAAAATCACTGGGAATCACAGAAGATGAACTAAAAGAAGCCCTCGACTGCCTTTATTCATGCACGAGCCTGGACTGCGAATGCAATGAAGACGGTTCAGCAACTATTGGCGAGCTTATCCCCGATTTCACTTACAATCCTGAGAGAACTTTTTTCATGGAAATCGCAAAAAGCAATATCAAGCAGCTTGTGTCAGAACTGTCAGAAAAGGAACAGCTGGTTATCACCGGCCGCTATAATTTTGAGGGAAAAATCCACGCCCCGACCCTGCGAGAAATCGGCATGAAACTCGGTGTTTCGGCAGAAACCATCCGTCAGACAGAAATCAAAGCCCTCAAAAAAATCCGGAAGGCGGTAGACGAAAACAAACTGGAATTGTACACGGCATAGCATAGAACATAAAAAATCGCTAAAATAGATTCATTCTATGCCAAAAAAAAGTACAGGTACTCGCACAAGGCACACTAAGCCTACGAAAAAACCGAAGACAAAAAAGCCAAAGGTAACTCTCGCAAAAAATAAAGTCATTCTCCTCTCTGCCCTTATTTCTGGTATATGCGTGCTGTCGCTTGCACTCAGCATCATTTTAAGCAAGGGTGCAAAAACGAACCCAAGAGAAAGCTTGCAGGAGCAAAAAACAATCGTTCAGACAGAAAAGCCAGCGCAGAGTTCACAAGCCCCAAAAACAGGCGTGCAAAAAAAGCAAACGATGGTTCAGGCTCAACCGGTAAAATCCGGCTCTCAGCAAAAAGAAGTAAAAAAATCCGAGGGAAAAAAAGAAAGCTCCCCCAAAAACACTATACAGACTCAAGCGGTCAATCAAAAGATTAGCGAAAAGAATCCGTCAAATATAAAAATCATTACAAAAGCGAAAAAAGAAGCGTCCGTTGTGAAAGTGATTCCACAAAATCAAACTTCTCAGGCAGGAACGGCACGCTCTTCATCAGGCAAGGATTCTAAGACGGCCGCAAGCCCGCAAAAAATTCAATCAAATCAGAATTCTCAGATTGCTTCTCACCGCCCAACAAAAGAGCAGGAGCAGATTCAGCAGAATGTACCACGCAACAGATTCGACATTCCGCCGGCTTCAAACGGGGCAACGGTGGTAATCATCATCGATGACGCAGGCCGCAGCGTGGAAAACACAAAAAGATATGCCGCCCTTCCTTTCCCCATTACCATTGCAGTCCTTCCAAAACTGAGCCAGAGCCGGGCTTGTGCCGATGCAATCAGGGCGGCCGGGAAAGAGGTGATTCTGCACCAGCCCATGCAGTCAAACAATTTGAACCTTGATCCCGGTCCCGGTAAAATCACTGCGGACATGTCAACTTACGAAATCGCAGCGATTGTGAAGCAGAATCTTCTGGAACTTGGCCCCGGAGTTAAGGGCATGAACAATCACGAAGGCTCGCAGGTCACTTCAAATGTCATAAAAATCGGTACGGTTCTTGATGTGTGCAGAGAAATGGGAGTATATTTTTTAGACTCAAGGACGACGGCGGCAACACAGGCGCCCCAGGCGGCTCTGGAGCGGGACATGCACATTTTTGAAAAGGCAGGCCCCTATCTGGACAACGACATAGACCGGGCAAAAATGCTTGAGCGCATGAGGGAAACTTTAGCCTACGCCAA
>JAFUHS010000112.1 GCA_017468745.1 Treponema sp.
CACGAATTACACTAATTTTCACGAATTAAGAATTTATAATAATTATATAATTAGTGTTAATTCGTGTAATTCGTGGTTAGAATTTAAAGAGGAGATTGATTTTATGAGAAAAGCAGGAATTTTACTTCATCCTACGAGCTTACCTGGAAGCGCGGGAATCGGTACTTTGGGAAAATCAGCATTTGCCTTCGTGGATTTTTTGGAAAAGGCAGGAATGAAGCTATGGCAGGTCTTGCCCCTTGGGCCAACCGGCTACGGAGACAGCCCCTATCAGTCATTTTCGACTTTTGCCCTCAATCCTCTTCTCATTGACTTTGATGATTTGGTGGAGCGGGGCTGGGCGACTTCTGCCCTCATAAAAAAGCCTTCCTATGTAAAGGCAAAAGGGAATGTGGATTACGGCTCTGTTGTCTGGTGGAAAAGCCATGCACTTAAAGAAATCGCAAAATATTTTCTTGAGCTGATTACAAATCCCGATGGGGCGGAGGAGAACTTTGATTCCAATGTCAAGATGGAATTCTTCTCCTTCTGCAGGGAAAATCTCTTCTGGCTCAGGGATTATGCGGCATTTATCAGCATCAAGAGCTTTTATGACCAGAAGGCTCAGAAAGAGCGGGAAGAAACAGGCGGTGCAGTCAACGGCAGCTGGAATGTCTACTGGCCGAAAAAACTTGCAAGGCACGATGAAGACTCTGTCGAAAAATGGATTAACGAACATTCCGAAGATTTTCTTCAGACCGAAGTGATTCAGTTCTTCGCCGCAAAGCAGTGGCACTCTCTTCACGAATATGCTTCTTCAAAAGGAATCGAAATTATCGGAGATGTTCCGATTTTTGTCGCACCTGATTCAAGCGATGTATGGGCTAACCAAAAACTCTTCCAGATTGGCAAAGACGGAAATTTCAGCTCGGTTGCAGGCGTTCCTCCTGATTATTTTTCTGCCACAGGCCAGCTCTGGGGAAATCCCCTCTACAACTGGAAGAACATGAAAAAAGACGGCTACGCCTGGTGGATATCCCGGGTCAAAAAAATGCTTTCCCTTGTAGATTATGTTCGTATAGACCACTTCCGTGGGTTTGAAAGCTACTGGGCAGTTCCCTTTGGAAGCGAGAACGCAATCAATGGCAAATGGGAAAAAGGCCCTGGAATCGAACTTTTTGACGCAATTAAAGCAGCTGTCGGCAAAACAGAAAATCTGCCCCTTATTGCGGAAGATTTGGGCGTCATCACGGATGAAGTGCGTGCCCTGCGGGACGAGACGGGCTTTCCTGGCATGAAAGTCCTGCAGTTCGGATTCGACAAAAACGAAAGAAAGGCCGGAGCTATCAAAAATGCCTTTCTTCCGCACAATTTTGAGACGACGAACTGCGTTTGCTACACTGGTACCCACGACAACGACACCACGCAGGGATTTTTTGAAAGTCTCGACGACGAAAGCCTTGTTTTGATTGCAGATTATCTCACGGGCGGAAAGAACAGCCTCGAATCGGCTAGAAAACTCGTCAAGTCAAAGAAGCTCTGTGCCTGCATGGTAAAAGCCGCCCTGTCAAGCACGGCAGAAATTGCGGTTATTCCTTTGCAGGACATTTACGCCCTTGGCAGTGAGGCCAGAATGAACATGCCGAGTACAGCCGGCTGCAACTGGGCATGGCGGGCTGCAGAAAACATGATTTCCGGCGAAAAAGCCGAAAAAGTTGCCGCCTGGCTAAAAAATCTGTGCGTTTTGTACGCGAGGTAAAACGGATTTTTGTAATCTGTGAAAATCTGTGTTAATCTGTGGAAAAAAATGAAAGAAAAATTTCTTACTTTTTGGGACTTATTCTCAGTCTTCTTTAAAATAGGGCTCTGCACTTTCGGTGGAGGAATCGCCATGCTTCCTATTCTGGAGCGGGAACTTGCCGAAAATAGGGGCTGGACTGACAGCGACGAATTGCTGGACTATTTCGCCATCGGACAGAGCACGCCGGGCATTATCGCGGTGAATGTGGCCACTTTTATCGGCTACAAGCGGGCCGGAGTGTCAGGCGGCTGTGTGGCAACTTTAGGCATGGTGGCTCCTTCAATCATCATCATCACCCTGATTGCGAAATTCATCTCTAATTTCAGCGAAATCCTCTGGGTTCAGAAAGCCCTCAAAGGAATCAATGTGGCTGTGGCGGCAATCCTTACCAGCGCGGTCTACAATTTCTCAAAGAAATCTGTGAAAAACCTCTTCGGCTTCTTCCTTCTCGTAATTGCCTTCATTTTGATTTTTGTCTTCCATGTGGGCACGGCCTATGTGATTTTCGGAAGCGCAATCCTGGGCGTGATTCTTGCGGCTTGCAGAGGAGAATTCAGAAAAGCGGAGGAGAGCCATGACTGATTTTATGATTTCCCAGATTCAAGCCCAGAGCGGATTAGGACTTTTGTGCCTGATTGCTGTGTTTTTTTATATCGGCTTGATTACCATTGGTGGCGGTCAGGTCGCCATTACGGTCATGCAGCAGGTTCTGGTCGAACAGTTCAAGTTGATTGATAATGAATTTTTCTTCAGCATGGTCGCAATTTCTGAAAGTACGCCGGGACCAATCGGAATCAATATGGCGACTTATTTGGGAACTGAGCTTTACGGAGTCTGGGGCGGATTTTTCTCTACTTTGGGGCAGGTTTTGCCATCCCTCATTTGTATTATCCTTATTGCCCGCTTCTTCGGTGCTTTTGCCCAAAAGAAGGGGGTGCAGGCGGCTTTCTCAACTCTGCGTCCGGCGGTCTCCGGCGTTATTGCGGTTGCGGCTGCAAAAATCATCATTATCGCCCTTTTTGTCGTGCGGGAAGGGTTTTTGCTTTCTTCTCCCTCAACATGGAATGACAACATTCAGATTTACGGAATCAGTGCGATTTTCTACGGCTTGTGCCTACTCATTCTTTTTAAGACAAAACTTC
>JAFUHS010000113.1 GCA_017468745.1 Treponema sp.
TAACTAAATAAAATGACATTCGAAGAAAAAGATATTATTTACCCGCCGGTGCATCCGGGGACTGACCGCACTTTCATCCGCTTTTATGACGGCGAGATTGACTTGAACTCAATTTTCTATTCCAGCGAAAAGGAGACTTTGCCCCAGCGCATTTTCGTCACTGACACCAGCGTGGCAAGCCTTCCCGTCCTGCACTCCTTCCTTGACTTTTTCCGTGGCGAGGATTTTTCCCACCCGAAGATTGAGGCTGGCTTCGTCGGCAAGCGGGGAAAGGATGTGCTTTTGATTCTGGGAGCGGGAGAGCCTTACAAGACAATCGAAAGCGTACTTGCAATCGTTAAGGCGGCTCTGGACAACAACGGCCAGCGCTCTGCCGTCTTCGTGGGAATCGGCGGCGGCGTAATCACAGACATGACGGCATTCGCAGCCTCGATTTTTAAGCGGGGCGCCCACTGCGAGCTTGTTCCTACCACCCTTCTTTCCATGGTAGACGCGGCAATCGGCGGAAAAACCGGCTGTGACTTCGACTCCTACAAGAATATGATAGGCTCTTTCTTTCCTGCCCAGAAAATCCATATCTGCCCGCCCTTTATCGAAAGCCTTCCCCAGCATGAGTACAGGAGCGGCATGGCGGAAGTAGTAAAAACAGCCCTTCTTTATTCCCCTGAGCTTTATGAAAAACTTGAAAAATGCCCTGAAATTCTGAGCGACCGCAAGAATCCCCTTGTCGCCGAGGCAATCCGAATCTGCGTCAACGCCAAGGCAAAGGTAGTGGAGCAGGATCTGACCGAAAAAAACATCCGAATGCAGCTCAACCTTGGCCACACTTTTGGACACGCCCTTGAGTCAATGGCTGGCCTTGGCGTGGTCACTCACGGAGACGGAGTTGCCTGGGGCATGGCTCGTGCGGCGGATTTAAGCCAACATCTTGGTCTTTGCACCAAGGAATATGCCGAACGGGTAAAAAAATGCCTTGCCTCTTTCGGCTGGGAAACGGAGCCTGTCCACCCTGAAATGAAGAAAAAGTACGGAAGCGACGAGGAAATCGCGAAAATCCTTTTGAACGCAATGAAAAAAGACAAAAAGAATTCAAGCGACAAGGTGAGATTCATCCTGCAGTCAAACATAGGGGAAACAGTAATTACCGAAGTGCCCGAAAAAGACATTCTTTCTGTGCTTTGCTAAAAAAACTGCGCCGGGATTGGAAGCCCTTTAGTTCTGAAGCGAAGCGGAAGAATGAGCGATTAGCGAAGGCTGGAAAGCCCGTAGAAAGTGTTTTTGCGCCATGAATTTTCCTCATTTAAAATGAGTGAAACTCAAGAAAACTTCTCATTTCTACTCTGTACCATTTTGAAATATTCTCATTCATAATGAGTACATGACTTCGTTTCAGGCAAATTTCATTCAAAATATGCGCTACTATCGAAAAAGAGCGGGTCTCACGCAGGCACAAGTTGCGGAAATATGCGAAGTATCAAACGGAACGATTGGAAATATTGAAAGCGGTGTCACAAAGCCTTCATTTGACTTGATTTTTAAGATTGCAAAGGCAGTCTCAGTTCCTGCCGCTGATTTATTCAAAGAAACAGTACAAGAAATAAAACTCTCTCACTCGCAGGTTGAAGTTGTGCGGGAGAGGCTGAATGTCGCGGTTCATGATGCTCTTCAAACCGCCGTCTCCGAAACACTTAAAGATATTAAATTCGACACATTCCACTGATTCAAGAACGACTCCAAAGAGTGCAGTAGGCCTGAGTTCGGGCGGCAAATCGCGCTACTTTCAAGAGAGCTCGAACCTCTGCTTTTGAATACCAATAAGCTTCGATTTCTTCAAGTTCAGAATCGCTGGGTAAGATTTCACCAGAAGCCGTTCCCACAATGCAGATATTTTTTTCATTAGAAAAGCCCACGGCGGAATAACTCTCCAGCCAAATTTCTTCGATATGATCGAGGTGCAGGCCGGTCTCCTCCCTGAGCTCACGGCCTGCGGCAGAGGCTGCGTCTTCGCCTTTATCGATGAGTCCGGCAGGAAAATTATAGACCCATTCCCCCGGCGCCATGCGGAATTCACGGCTTAAGAGAACATGCTCATTATCTTTGTCGTGCATAATCATTACAACCGCATCTACTTTTCCGTCATGGAGTTCCGCAAAGGAATTTATATTCTTGTTGCGGCTTATCATCTCATAATTTTTGATTTTTCCGCTTTTCGCTTCATATTGTATGTCATAGCGGCTGATAAATTTTCCTTCGAGAATTTTTTTAATATTTAGGAATTTCATGTCAGACTCCGTTTATGGTCTCGTAATACAAACAGTCATGGGCACAATGTCCTGAAAAAGCCCCCTCACAAATCGGCATTTTTGACAGGCGTTGAGCCTCGTCATCATTGCGGGAAATTCGCTTTCGGATATAGCCGATATTCTTAAAGTTGCTTTCCTTGCCTTTTTCAAGAGCCGCACATGTGTTAATCCAGACGACATTGCAGTCATCATGAGCGCACAAATCAAATGACTGGCGGAAATCATAAGAGCCGGTGGAGAAAGACGGAACAATAATCAGCGTGAGCTTAAAGCAGCGCATGAGCTGTTCCATGTATTTTGTAGTAAGAAAATCTTTGCAAATAAGAATCGCGATACGGCCGATTCCCTCAAAGTGAAAAATATTCACCACCAGACTGGATAAAATGCCTTCCAGATAGCCAGTTCCATTCTGCTCAACACGGAAAGGATTCTGCTTGCTCTGGCGGCAGATAACTTCCCCGTATTTATCGAGGATGGTCACGGTATTACGGTTTTTTTCCCAAAATGATGGGAGAATGATTAATGAAGGTATTGTTTCCCGCTCTTGTGGTGAAAGTTCCTTGAGTTTTTGAGAGATAAAAGCGACCATATCCGGATTACCCAGCATTTCCGGAAAAACGATAATGTCGCTTTTATTCCGCGCCGCCGTAAGAATTTTGCTCCAGATAAGCTCATTATCAGCATTGAAAGAATCTTTTGTATAGGAAATTCTGAAATACTGGACTTTATCCTCATCGTAGGGTTGAACATCAAATTCGCGCTCAAGGCGGAGAGGTGTCGCCGCGATTTTAAGTGCTCGCTTTTTTGAAAAATCGGTAAAAAGATTACTCTTGATGAAAAAATGCTTGTCAATCAGCTCACCAAGAATGGAATTTTCCATGAGCAGCATGTTGAACAAAAAATTATCCATGCGGTTATAGCTGTGAGAAAGACGGTGTTTTCGTTCCCAAATACATGAGCAACGGGGCAAGAGTCCGATTCCGGTCGTCTCACGGTTTGTATTGAGAACGACGGAAAAATCATCTTCCTGAAACTCCGCAATTTTTATTTTGAGCAGATTAGCAAGACTTTCGTCAAGAATCTGAACAAGCCTGACGATTGCAAAAAAATCATTGTTTGAGGTAAAATCCGCAATCAAGTTTTCTAAATTCGCAAAGAAAGAGTCGGTAAAATCATCTTCTGAAAGCTGGGCGACCTGATTATCAGAAAGGAAAAGACCGTCAACATGAGAGCGAACCAGCACATTGATACGAGTTTTTTCGCTTTCAGATATGCAGCTGTATTTGACAAAAAAATCTTCAGTACAAGATTTTATAACGAGAGAACATAAATCTGATACAATATTATATATTGAGTTCATAAGCGAGACAAAAATTATATCATAAAAAGAAAAAAGATTCTATTTTTCAAGCCAGCTTTCGATTTTCTCGCACAGGCCTTCATTTGGGATAAGTTTCGCCACGCTCAGGACTTTCGCCTTGGTCATCATTTTTTTGGCTTCTTCCTCGCCAATTCCCCGGCTCTTCATATAAAAAAGTTCGTCCGCCCCAAGACGACCAAGCGTTGCTCCGTGGGTACCAGAGACATTTTCTTCATCACAGAGAATCATAGGAATCGATTTGTTGACGGCGCTTTTACTCATGAGAAGAGTTTCTTCCTGCTCATCACCTGTCGCATTGTAACAGCCGCGCTTGAAATCGATAGTTCCGCGATAATTTTTGACGGCATTTTCGTCAAGCACCCCCTTTACCAGCATTTTTGTATCGGTTTCGCTGCCTGTATGAATGACCGCGTGATTAAAGTCAAAATGCTGGCTGCCTCTTGCGATGAAGGCAAGCTCACTCTTAAAACGAGCCTTGTATTCGCGAAGCTCTGTGTACAAGCCCGAATCGATATGATTGCCGCCAAGTTCAATCTGAGTAAAGTGAATTTTAGAATTCTCTCCTGCGACTGTGCTTGTCTCGTCTATTTGATTCTGGTCTTTTCCTAAAAGCTGCACTTTAACGATATGAAGACTGGCATTTTCTTCGGCATAGATTTTTGTACGGATAATCGAGTCGATTTTTGAAGAATCCTCGCCCTCGTAAAGAAAAATCACACAAGATTCAGAATCTTTTTTTGCATAGATGATTTGAGATGAGGCTAATTGACGGCAACCAGAATCAGTGCCGCCTGCTTTTGCATAATCAAAGGAAAGAAGAAGGGGGGGGGCAACCTTTCCGCTAATTTCGATAATCTGGTCAACTCCCTTAAAGACATTTTCCTCGAGATAAGCAGAAAGCTCCTCTCCGATTCCAGACTTGAGGACTGGGAATTTATCCAAATCGATTTTTTCACAAGAAATAACAGAAAAGCCCTCCGGCAAATCAAGGATTTTCGGTTCAAAAACAGAAGGGCTTCCCCGCAATTCAAAAGAATCCCGGTTCATCTTGAGCCAGTTCCAGGTAAGGGCGGGGATTTTATTTATTTCGTTAAATTTCAGTGTCTCTGTCATACGACCTTCTCCATCAAAAAAAATCTTCTGCAGCTCCGTGACTATTTCTATAAACTGCCTTTCATCTCAAGGCGAATCAGATTGTTCATCTCAACGGCATATTCCAGAGGAAGCTCCTTTGAGACCGGATTTGCAAATCCTGAGACAATCATGGTTCTTGCCTCTTCCTCAGATATTCCACGGCTCATAAGGTAGAAGACCGCATCGTTTGAAATCCGCCCGATTTTTGCCTCGTGCCCCACATCGCAGTCATCGGTGTGAATATCCATGGCAGGAATTGTGTCACTTCGGGAAATGTTGTCTAGCATAAGGCTCTCGCAGGAAACGCTTGCCTTGCTTCCCGCCGCTTCCTTTCCGATGTAGATTGCGCTTCTGTAGGTTGAGACGCCCCCTGACTTTGAAAGGGATTTTGTGGTGATTACGCTGGTGGTGGCAGGCGCGATGTGAACCATCTTGGCTCCGGTGTCAAGGTTCTGACCTTCGCCTGCAAAAGTAACGCCTGTGAACTCTGCCCTGGCTCCCCGCCCGATTAAATCGCTTTCAGGATAAAGATATGAGATGTGGCTTCCGAAAGAGCCTGAGACCCACTCAATCAGCCCGCCTTCTTCGACTCTGGCCCGCTTGGTGTTGAGGTTGTACATGTTCTTTGACCAGTTTTCCACGGTTGAGTAGCGCAGGTGTGCTCCCTTTTTTACATAAAGCTCTACACAGCCGGCGTGAAGATTTGCCACATTGTATTTTGGAGCAGAGCAGCCCTCGATAAAGTGCAAATCTGCCCCCTCGTCAACGATAATCAGGGTATGCTCAAACTGACCGGCTCCTTTCGCGTTCAAGCGGAAATAGCTTTGAAGAGGAATCTCCACCTTTACATTCTTTGGAACATAAACGAAGGAGCCGCCAGACCAGACTGCCCCGTGAAGGGCCGCGAATTTGTGGTCATCTGGCTTTACAAGCTGCATGAAATGCTCGTGCACCATGTCGGCATAAGGGCCGCGGAGAGAGCTTTCAAAATCAGTGTAGATAACTCCCTGCTTTGCCACTTCTTCCTGCAAGTTGTGGTAGACAAGCTCAGAGTCATATTGGGCACCGACTCCCGCAAGAGAAGTGCGCTCTGCCTCAGGAATGCCCAGCTTTTCAAAAGTGTCTTTAATGTCTTCGGGAACATCTTCCCATTTCCCCTGCATTTTCGTGTTTGGGCGGACATAAGTTGCGATTTCGTCGATGTTGAGGCCTGAAATGTCCGGCCCCCACTCAGGCACTTTAAGCTCGTTGTAGATTTTTAGCGCATTCTGGCGGAAGAGCCGCATCCATTCAGGGTCGTTCTTGTCGTCAGAGAGTTTTGCGACGATTTCCGGCGTGAGACCGGCCTTGTTTCTGTAAAAGCCCTTTTCCTCATAGCGGAAGTCGTAGGGGGAAGAATCTATATCTGTGATTTTTGAATCATTCATTTTAATCTCCAAAAATGGTAGGTAATTCTAACAAAAAAGCAGGGGTTTTGCTATAGAAAGAGAAGAATTTGACGAATAATGAATTTAATTCTACAATTTAGTTCTCATTTTTCATAGTTATTTTGGAGGATATTGTTATGAAAAAAACACTGGTCATCGCAACTTGTGCGATTCTCGCTACAGCTTTTGCTTTTACAGGCTGCAACAAAGACAAAAAAGCAGGCTCTGCATCTAACGAAAAACAGATGGTTTTGCGCTATGCAGAAATTCAGGCACAAGATTATCGCTGCATACAAGTTTGCAGAAATGGTCGAGGAAAAAACAGGCGGACGCATTCACATCGATGTCTACTACGGAGGTCAGCTTGGTGATGAAAAGGCTCTCATCGAGCAGCTGCAGTTTGGCGGCATTGACTTTACCCGTGCCTCTATTTCACCACTTTCAGAATTTGAAAAATCTCTGAATGTTCTTTCTCTTCCATATCTTTACAAAGATGCTGATCAGATGTGGCGTGTTCTTGAAGGAGACATAGGCGAAGACTTCCTCAAATCTGTTGAAAAAGCCGGCATCATCGGTCTTTCATGGTATGACGCAGGTGCCAGAAACTTCTATAACAGCAAAAAGCCGGTTACAAAACTCGATGATTTGAAGGGGCTGAAAATTCGTGTTCAGGAGTCTCAGCTGATGATGGGCATGGTCTCAGCACTTGGAGCCAGCGCTACGCCAATGGCATATGGCGAGGTTTACTCAGGCTTGCAGACTGGCGTTATCGACGGTGCTGAAAACAACTGGCCTTCTTATGAGTCAACTTCTCATTATGAAGTCGCAAAATATTATGTACTTGACGAACATTCCCGCATTCCTGAAATGCAGATGATTTCTAAATCAACATGGGACAAGCTCTCTGCTGATGACCAGAAAATCATTAAGGAATGTGCTCTTGAGTCTGCAAAAATCGAGCGTGCATTGTGGGCAGAAAAAGAAGCTGCCGCAGAAGCAAAAGTCAAAGAGGCCGGTTCTGTAATCACAACGCTTGATGCTGGCGAAAAAGAAAAATTCCAGGCAGCGATGGCTCCGCTCTACGCTCAGTTTGGCGCAGGCTACGAAAACATCATCAAAGCTATTCAGGAAAAATAAAAAGCTTGCCGGAATTTCCGGCAGTTTAATCGGAAAGGGCTGTTTTTACAGCCCTTTATATTCTTATATCATATTCAGGTACACAAAATGAATATTTTTGAAAAGCTGAAAAACTTTTTCGCTTCCGTACCGTCAGAAATCTGCAAACCGGAATTCAATGCGCTGGAAAAAGTTATTTCCGCAATCACCTTTGTTTTTGACTGCATTTACCGAATTCTTCTTGAATTTTCAAAATTGGTCATTCTCTTAATCGTCATTATCGTCAGCTGCGAAGTTTTTGGCCGCCTTGTGCTCCATCACTCAATCATGTGGTCAGAGGAAGTCGCGCTCTTGCTCATGGTATGGACAGCATTCATTGCGATGGCAATTGGCGTTGAAAAAGGACTTCACATCTCAATTTCCATTTTTTTCAACATGTTTCCAAAAGTCGTGCAGGTTATAATTACAAAAATCAACACGCTTGCGACAATTTTCTTTGGATACATTCTGGTAGTATACGGAATAAAACTGGTTTCAATGACCATGTCAAGCACACTGCCTGCAACGCAATGGCCTGCAGGAACGGCCTACTGCATGATGCCGGTAGGCGGTGTCTTCATCATCTATTTTGCGCTCCTTGATTTATTTGAGGCAAAAAAATACCGTCACCTTTCAATCGAGGGTGAGACGGGATTTGATAAAACTGACCAGCAGATTATCGAAGAAATGCGTGCAAGCAAAAAAGAGGCGGTTTCAGAAAATCCGGCTCCAGACGCTCTGCAGTCAGAAGGAGGCGACAATGTTTGATCCAACTATTGCAATCTGGCTCTTGCTGGGTTCTTTCGTATTTTTCATTTTGATAAAAATGCCGGTCACATTCGCACTGGCAGTTTCTTCATGCATTGCACTCGTGTATTGCCATATTCCGCTCATGGCCTTTATCCAGCAGATGGGAAAAAGCATCAACTCTTTCAGTCTGATGGCCATTCCTTTCTTCATTCTGTCGGGTGAAATCATGGGGGCGGGCGGTATTTCAGACCGTTTGCTTAAAGCGGCTGATGCTATTGTCGGCCGATTCCGCGGCGGTTTCTCTTATGTAAATGTCCTCGGCTCAATGTTCTTCGGTCACCTTTCAGGTTCAGCTGTTGCAGATGTATCTTCTCTCGGCTCAATCGAAATTCCTATGATGGTCAAGGCAGGATTTGACAAAGAATTCTCTGTGGCTGTTACCGTCGCAACAAGCTGTCAGGGTGTTTTGATTCCCCCAAGCCACAACATGATTATTTACTCAGTGGCTGCCGGCGGAGTTTCTGTAGGCGCTCTCTTTATGGCTGGTCTGGTTCCGGGCGTTACGCTGGGCATCCTCTTTTTGGTCGTTTGTGCCATCATGAGTATTGTCCGCCATTACCCTAAAGGTGATGCAATGGGCTTGAAAGAAGTCGTCAAAGTCTGTTTTGATGCGATTCTGGCTCTCTTTACTGCGGTTATCATTCTGGTCGGCGTTACGGCAGGATTCTTTACGGCAACTGAATCGGCGGCAATAGCCTGTATCTACTCATTCATCATTTCGGTTTTCGTCTACAAGGAACTCAAGATTTCTCAGATGCCCCGTCTTTTGATGAACACGGTAAAAACACTGGCTATGGTCTTCTCCCTTATCGCCGCTGCCGGTGGATTCGGATATCTGCTCGCCCTTCTCAAAGTTCCGACTATGATTACTCAGGGGCTGCTCGCGGTCACCAGCAACAAAATCATATTGCTTCTACTGATTAACATTATGCTGCTCTTCCTGGGCTGTATCATGGACATGGCTCCGCTCATCCTGATTGTCACACCGATTTTGGCTCCAGTCGTTCAGCAGACATGCGGAATGAGCCTGGTTCAGTTCGGCGTTATGTTGATTTTCAACCTGGCAATCGGTTTGTGTACGCCTCCGGTCGGCTCGGCTCTCTTCGTAGGCTGCGGTGTTGGAAAAATCAGCATCGAAAAAACGACAAAAGCAATGATTCCATTCTATCTTACTATGATTGCGGGTCTGCTTCTCGTTACATTCGTTCCTCAGGTTTCACTCTTCCTGCCACGGCTTTTAGGCTTCGCAGTCTAAAATTTCAAACGATAAAAAAGGGCTGACCCAAAAATTAAACTTTTGAAGGTCAGCCCTAATTTCTAATTATTCATTCCCAATTTCTAACTGATAAACTGCTCGAAACCATTTGCGTTGATTTCCTCAACAAGACTTCCGTCGCCTTCCTTGATGATTTTGCCTTTGACCAGGACATGGGTTTTGTCAACTTTAAGGCTCTCAAGGATTTTCGTTGAGTGGGTGATGATGATAAGGGCACCGTTCATGCGCTTCTGGTACTCTTCGATTCCCTTTGAGACAGTGCGAACCGCGTCAACATCAAGGCCGGAATCCGTCTCGTCAAGGATGGCGAGTTTTGGGGAAAGCATGAGAAGCTGCAAAATCTCGCTCTTTTTGCGCTCGCCGCCTGAAAATCCCACATTCAGGTCGCGGCCGGCATAGCTTTCGTCCATGTTCAAGAGTTTCATGGTCTCTTTGAGCTGCTTCTGGAACTGGAAGAGCTTTACCCTCTCGCCGGTCTTCTGCTGCAAGGCCGTGCGGATAAAGGACTCCAATGAAATGCCCGGGACTTCAAGGGGAGTCTGGAAAGAAAGGAAAATGCCTTTGGCAGCCCGCTTGTCAGCGCCAAGTTCGGTTATGTCCTCGCCGTCAAAAAAAATCTTTCCGCCAGACACGGTGTAGCGGGGATTTCCCATGATTGTGTATCCCAGGGTACTCTTTCCCGCGCCGTTGGGCCCCATAAGGACATGGGTTTCTCCGGGATTCACCACAAGATTCACGCCGTCAATGACATGTTTTTTTTCTATATCAACATTAAGGTTTTGGATTTCAAGTAAATTTGCCATGAGAGAAATATACTGAATTTCCGAACTTTGGACAATGAAAAAAGGTAAAAATTACCTATCGCTTACATAGGAATATTTTTTCATTTTACAAGTAGAATTTTTGTGTTATGATTTCTGTATGAAATGTACGAAATATTTTTCATTACTTCTTTTTGCTTTATTCATGCAGTCCGCAACCTTCGCCTTAGGAAAAAAAGACGCGGCTGACTCTACAGCAGCCCAAACGGCAGAGGAAAAGGCTGAAGAAACAAAAAAAGACCATTTTCAAATCGATTTAACACTGGACACAAAAAAGGAAAATCCTAAAAACTACTTCAACTGGAATACAAGCTCGGTCAAATACAAAGATTCCTTTGATGCCATCTCAGGCGCGTCAAAGACTCACAGCACAAAACATATGCGGGAAAGTTTTTTCGACAAAAACGCAGAGGATTTTACGATTCCAAAAGGTCTATACTGCCTCTGCCTTTTTACGGTCGCCGATTTCAGCACTCTCCAGAAAGATGATTTTAAAATCAGCAGGGAAGACAAAAAGCTCTCGATTTCATTCTCTCACCGGGGAAACGCCTATAAAATCGCCAGCGACGAGAACGGCATGATTATAGTTCCAGACTCTTTCGCAATCAAAGAAAGCGAAAAAGCAGAAAAAAAATCCGAGGATGCAAATTCTGGGGCAGAAAATCAAAAAACTGAAAGCCAGGCTTCAGAAGCTCCCAAAAGTGATGATAAGCCCGGCCTTTCTGACTTTCATGCAGACAAAGCCGGCGAAGCTGTAAAACAATGTTACAAAGGAAAACTCAAAGCAGACCTCTCTCCAGAAGGAATCCTCTCAATAAAGGGAAAACTTCTTCTCAGCGAAAACAAGTCAGAAGAGCCGAAAGAAGCGGAAAAGCCCATACCAGAGGAAAAAATTCCTGAGCAAGAGGAAAAGCCGCGTCCGGGCGTGGAGCAGTGACGGCACAGCCGGCAGCCGTATGCGGCCGCGCGTAAGCAAGCTGCGTAAGGCCCGCAGTGAGAAAATTCTACGCCCGACAAAGAAAACATTTGACGATTTCGCTAAATAATATTAAAATTTATTCCAAATGTGTGAAGACTTTTTTAAAAATAAAGAGTTAAAAACAGATTTTCTCACGGGACTATACACTCGGGATGTTATCGTTGATTACGCAAAGCATCTTCTCGGACAGAGTAGTAATTTTTCTCTTGCCCTCATTGATATCGACAACTTCAAAAATGTGAATGACAATTACGGGCACACAGTAGGTGACCATGTCATTTCATTTATGGCAGATAAACTAAAAGAATCTTTCGGAGAACGGGGAGTTGTCGGACGCTTCGGCGGCGATGAATTTATGGTCGTCATTCCGGAGATTATCGATTATGACGCAGTCTGGTCTCTTTTACGCGAAGTTCATAAGGCTGTTGACGGAATAAGCCCGCCAAAGATAGCGAATTTATATCTCACCTGCACATTCGGGCTCTCCCGTTGTCCTACAGATGCAAAAGATTACGATTCACTTTTTGAGCTCACGGACAAGGCTCTTTATCGCGGAAAAATAAAGGGACGGAACTGCTTTATCATCTATCTTGAGTCAAAGCACAAAAACATACAGCTGCACTCTGCCGATGACACGACTATCAGCTCAATGCAGATGCACACGCAAATCTTCAGGTTTTTAACCTCAGCCCCCCACATTGCAGACGGCATCAAGGACCTGCTCCTCTTCCTAGGCTCAAACTTAATGATTGACCATATTGGAATCCAGACAAGGGACGGCCTGTATTTTTCTCAGATTCACAGCCTGTCCAGTTCGCAAAACTTTAAATCAATAAAAGATTCGTTTTTTCTGGATAATGTCAGTCCTTCAATGGGAATATACAACATAAACGACATAAACCATCTGGCAGATATTGGTCAAAAAAATGTAATGACAGAATGTAGGGAACAGGGAATAAAATCATCGCTGTATGCGGCAATTCGCTTTAACGATGAATTTTTCGGATGCGTAAGGGCAGATTCCACCTCAACGGCACGAATCTGGCAATACAAAGACATGGATTTGCTCATAACGGCGGCAAATGCCATCGGTATGAGCCTTCATTATCAGAACAAAACTCTCAAAGACTTGTAACACGAATCAGCATCAATCTGACGAATTAACACCAATTACAAAAATTAGTGCTAATTCGTGCAATCGTGTCTACAATCTTGCTGCAATTGCGTCAATAAATTCCCATGAATTCAAGACTTTCTTTGCAGGAGGATTTGCCAGGCGGGCAAGGTCGCCTGTCATTATTCCATCCTCGATTGTGTCAAGGGTAGCCTTTTCAAGTTTTTTGGCAAATGCGGCAAGTTCCGGCGTGATGTCCAATTCAGCGCGTTTTGCCAGAGCCCCAGTCCAGGCGAAGATTAATGCAACAGGGTTTGTGGAAGTCTTCTCGCCCTTCTGGTAGCGGTAATAGTGCTTCTGAACAGTGCCGTGACTTGCCTCGTACTCGTATTTTCCGTCCGGGGAAACGAGAACGCTGGTCATCATGGCCAGAGAGCCGCAGGCAGAGGCTATCATGTCGCTCATAACATCTCCGTCGTAGTTCTTGCAGGCCCAGAGCATACCGCCCTCACTCTTCATGATTCGGGCAACTGCGTCGTCAATCAGGGTGTAGAAATATTCGATTCCGGCCTCGTCGAATTTTGCCTTGTACTCCTTGTCAAAAATCCGCTGGAAAATCTCCTTGAAATTGCCGTCGTAGGTCTTTGAGATTGTGTCTTTTGTGCCCAGCCATACGCTGATTTTTTGATCCAAAGCATAGTTGAAGCAGCAGCGGGCGAAACTTTCGATAGATTTGTCAAGGTTGTGGATTCCCTGAATGATGCCGGGGCCTTTCATCTCCATAATGGTCTTGCGGATTTCCTTTCCGTCCTCACCTGTGAAGACAAGTTCTGCCTTTCCTGCGCAGGGGGTTTTAATCTCGCAGTTTTTGTAGACGTCGCCGTAAGCGTGGCGGCCGAGAACGATGGGCTTTTTCCAGCTGGTTACGGCACAAGCCACATTCTTTACGAAAATGGGAGCGCGGAAGACAGTGCCGTCAAGCTCGCCTCGGATGATTCCGTTGGGGCTGGGGGTAAGCTGCTTTAAGTTGTATTCTTTTACGCGGGCAGCATTAGAGGTGATTGTGGCGCATTTTACGCCGACGCCCAGCCTTTTGATAGCCTCGGCGCTCTCGTAGGTGACTTTGTCATCGGTGTCATCACGGTGTTTCAAGCCCAAATCGTAATATTCGGTCTTTAAATCAACGAAGGGCTCAAGAAGTTTTTCTTTGATAACAGCCCACAAAACTCTGGTCATTTCATCGCCGTCAAGCTCGGCGATTGCGTTTTTCATCTGAATCTTTGCCATAATGTTTGCATTATACAAAATTTTGAAATTTCAGTTTATTTTTATGATATTTTAAGAGTTTCTAAGGCAAGTGGGTTTATCCTATTTTTATGTAAAAAGTTACAGAGATTTTTATTTTCGGAGGAAAATATGCGTGTATTGTTAGTAGAAGACGAGGAAGGCCTATCACAGGCTTTGGTTGAGATTTTTAAGAAAAACAGAATCAGCATTGATGCTGTTCTTGACGGCAAGGAAGGTTTAAAATACGCCGAATCAAGCATTTATGATGTTCTTATTTTGGATATTATGCTTCCGGGAATTGACGGAATCACAATACTCAAAAAACTCCGCGAAAATCATAATAATGTTCCTGTAATTTTCCTCACGGCAAAAGATGATGTTTCGGACAAAATCACAGGTCTTGATGCAGGGGCAGACGACTACCTTACAAAACCATTCTCCAGCGATGAGCTTCTTGCCCGAGTGAGAGCGCTTTCACGCCGCAAGGGAGAACTTAAAGACAATTCGGTTACTTTCGGTGACCTTACCCTCAATAAAAAGAACTGCGAGCTTCAGTCAGCAAGCGGAGAAGCGATTAAGCTTTCACTTAAAGAATATCAGATTCTCGACCTTCTTTTTGAAAATCCTCATCAGATTATCACAAAAGAACAGCTTATCGAAAAGATTTGGGGCGGAGAAAGCAACGCTGAGTACAATAATGTTGAAGTTTATATATCTTTTATTCGAAAAAAGATTGAAAATCTGAAAGTTGGCATTAGAATTCGTACTGCACGCGGAATAGGTTACTCTTTAGAGGATGAAACGCGCTAAGAAAAAATGAAAGTCATAAAGCAGCTTCAAGTTAAATTTGTATACTCAATGATTTTAATCGAGATGATTGTTTTTGCGATTATCTTTGTATCACTAAACTTTATAATTACCAGACGGGAATATCAGGAATCAAAAACATTCCTCACTTACCTCGTCAACAATGGTGGTCATCGCCCGAAACCAAAGCCTCATGGAAAAAACTTGAAGCCCATTGACTTTCCCCGCTACACGGAATTCGAAGACATCGACGCAACATCATCGGCAAGCAGGGAACATCCAGAAGATTTGCTCAGAAACATTCCATCCTTTTTCAGACCGGAGTATGAGGACAAATCGAATCTGCGTAATTATTTCGCTGTCCGCACCACGAATGAGGGCGAAATTCTTGAAGTAATTCAGGATTTTCCCTTAAACTACACTGACGATGAAATCGAAAGTCTTGTCAGGGAAATCATCACTGAAAACGAAAAATTCGATTCAATCGGTGGCGTAATGTATTGCGTATCGCAATTTTCAGAGACAGAGCAGATTATCTGTCTTCTGAACCGAAATTCCGAATTGAAAACACTGGGAAAGCTCTACATTTACTCCACGCTTCTTTATATTTTGAGCATTATTCTTTCAGTTTTAATTTCAATTCCGATTTCAAAATACATGGTCAAACCGGCGAAAGAAGCTTTTATCAAGCAGAAGCAGTTCATCGCTGATGCAAGCCATGAGCTAAAAACACCGATTGCCGTCATCGGAGCGAATATCGATGTCCTCGAAAGCGAGATAAAAGACAACAAATGGCTTGCATACATTAAAACCGAGAACAAAAGAATGGGCGAGCTGGTCAAAGACCTGCTATATCTGGCAAAGAATGACGCAGGGCGAAACGAACTCACTTTCTCAGAATTTGACTTCTCAAATGCAGTTGAGAATTCCGTCCTGCCTTTTGAAGTCGTTGCCTTTGAATCAGGAAAAACGCTGGAATTCGATATAAAAAAAGGAATTATCTGCAACGGTGACGAGAAATCCCTCAAACAGGTTTTCATCATTCTAGTAGACAACGCCATCAAGAATTCAGAAAACGGGGCTAAAATAACGGTAAGAGCCTACACCGAAGGGCAAAAAATCATCTACAAAGTACATAATACGGGAGCAGGAATTCCAAAAGAAGAGTTGGAGAAAATCTTCCTGCGCTTTTACCGCTCTGACTCTTCACGAGTGCGAAAAACAGGCGGCTACGGTCTTGGACTGGCAATAGCCCGTGCCATCGCCACAGACCACGGCGGAACCCTTGTCGCCGATAGTGAACAAGGCAAGTGGGCAGAATTCACGCTGACTATTCCACGAAAAAAATAAAAACGATAGAATATCATTATGGAACTGAAAGAACTTTACCGCGAAATCTTAAACGAACACAATATCAATCCCGCCCACAAAAGTGATTTGCAGGGAGCAAACCTTTCTTTGCAGGGGGTAAACCCCAGTTGCGGCGACAACATCACCCTGACTCTCAAAACTCAGGACGGAAAAATCTCTGACGGTGCCTTTACAGGAAGCGGATGCGCCATTTCTCAGGCCAGCTGCGACATGATGCTGGACTTAATCATCGGAAAGGATGAAAAAGATGCCCTCCGCCTTTGCGAAATCTTCATGGGAATGATTCAGGGCACGGTCACAGACGAAGAAATCGAGGAGCTTGACGAGGCCAGCGCATTAAGGGAAATCCAGCACATGCCGGCCCGCGTCAAATGCGCAGAGCTGGGCTGGCGAACCATGAGGGAAATGCTCATGACTAAAAAAGTAAATGCCAGTGCCGCCATAACTCACCCTGACTGTCAGGTAAAACAATAGTCTTAGTGTGATTTTTTTTCGCTTTTTTTCATATAGTGTGATAGAATAAATTCATCTTAATTTTACAAATCGAGGTGAATCTACAAATGGCAATCACTTGGGAAAATCTAGACAAACTTTCTTCTTACAAAAAACTCCAGTCCCTTAAAGGTGCTGTGAGCGTCAAAAAAGAGCTTTCATCTGCAAATGCTGCGGAGCGGGTAAAAAAATACGCCGTGCCTATGGGAGCTGGCCTTACATACAACTATGCGGCAAAGCAGGTTGACGATAAAGTCCTCTCAGTCCTTAAAGAACTTGCAGACGAAGCCCAGCTCACAGAAAAATTCGCAGAGACTTACAACGGTGAGGTCATCAATACCGGCGAAAAACGCATGGTTCTCCATCACCTCTGCCGTGGCCAGCTTGGAAGCGATGTTAATGCCGACGGAGTGAACAAGCGGGAATTCTACCTTACAGAACAGAAGAGAATCGCAGAATTCGCCGAAAAAGTCCACTCTGGCGCAATCGTCAACGCAAAGGGCGAGAAGTTCACGACGGTCGTCCAGATTGGTATCGGTGGCTCAGACCTGGGTCCCCGTGCAATGTACCTTGCCCTTGAAAACTGGGCAAAGGCAAACAAGACCTTCAAAATGGAGGCAAAATTCATTTCCAATGTTGACCCTGACGACGCTGCGGCAGTCCTCGCCTCAACGGATCTCGCTCACGCAATCTTCATTCTAGTCTCAAAATCAGGAACCACCCTCGAAACACTCACGAACGAGTCTTTCGTAAAAGATGCCCTGAAAAAAGCCGGTCTCAATCCTTCAAATCACATGATTGCGGTCACTTCCGAGACTTCTCCTCTGGCTCACAATCCTGACTATCTCGAAGCCTTCTACATGGACGACTACATTGGAGGCCGCTACTCATCAACATCAGGAGTAGGCGGAGCCGTTCTTTCACTCGCATTCGGCGCAAAAGTCTTCGATGACTTTCTCAAAGGTGCGGCAGAAGAAGACAAACTTGCCACAAACAAAGACCTGCTCAAAAACCCGGCCATGCTGGACGCCCTCATCGGAGTCTACGAGCGCAATGTTCAGGGCTATCCTGCAACGGCAGTCCTTCCATATTCACAAGCTCTTTCACGCTTCCCCGCACACCTGCAGCAGCTTGATATGGAATCAAACGGAAAGAGCGTAAACCGCTTCGGCGATAAAATCGACTACCTCACAGGCCCGGTCATTTTCGGTGAGCCTGGAACAAACGGACAGCACTCATTCTACCAGCTCCTGCATCAGGGAACGGACATCGTTCCGCTTCAGTTCATCGCCTTTGCCGAGAATCAGGCAGGAAGCGATGTTGTAATCGAAGGCTCTACAAGCCAGAAAAAACTGGGAGCAAATGTCACGGCTCAGATTATGGCTTTCGCCTGCGGTAAAGACGACTCTGACCCCAACAAGACCTTCGCCGGCGACAGACCTTCAAGCCTTATCTACGGAAAACAGCTCACGCCAAAAAGTCTTGGCGCCCTTCTCGCCCACTACGAAAACAAAGTAATGTTCCAGGGATTTGTATGGAATGTAAACAGCTTTGATCAGGAAGGCGTTCAGCTGGGTAAA
>JAFUHS010000114.1 GCA_017468745.1 Treponema sp.
GGCGAAGCCGTTGCATAGTGAGCGACGCGAACGACGCAATGTAGTGCCTGGCACGGAACCACGCAAAGCCCGGCCTGCCGAAGGCAGGAAGCCCCCCAATTCAATTCTATTATGACAAAATATCATTTTTTGTCATTTTGTTCAAGTGAGAAAGACCTGACGATGTAGAAAAAAAATAGATTCATTGCTATGATTGTCACATTCGGGAAAAGGGGAAGAAAATGACTGACGACGAACTTTTACTTGAATCATTATCGCAAATCCAAAAGCAAATAAAAGAAGAACTTGAAGCGGAAAAAGGCGACAGCGAGGCAGGCAGGGAAATTCGGGAAGAATATGAAGATAATCTGGAACTTCTGGATCTGCTTGTTCCAAAAATCAGGGGAATCGACTCACTTTACGAAGAACTTGAAGAAGACGAGTTCGCCTTCATAATAGAATGTCTGGAAAATTATCAGGATAACTTTGTAATCGACGGAAGAAATCCCCAAAAACTCAAGGAAGACGAAGCCAAATATTCCCAGCTAAGTGATTTGATGTTCAATTTTTATGATGATTCTGATGAGGAAGATGACGGGGAAGATTACGAAGAAAGTGGTGGGGATGAAGATATAGAGGCTGGCCTGGAAGAAGGCGGAAAATAAGACGCGGCAATTTTATAGAAAGATTTATTTTCCTATGCTATAATTGTCCTATGGCTAATCGATTTCTGCCAATCGGCATTCAGGATTTTGAAAAACTCCGCACTTTCAACAATGTGTATGTTGATAAGACTTCGTACATTTACGAACTTACCCGCACTAGCAGCCCCTATTTTTTAAGCCGCCCCCGCCGATTCGGAAAGAGTCTTTTGCTTTCCACGCTGGAAGCCTATTTCTTGGGCAAAAAAGATTTGTTCAAAGGGCTTGCAATCGAAAAACTGGAAAAGGACTGGGTGCAGTACCCTGTCATAAAAATCAGTTTTGGGCGAAGCTCCTACGAATCCCACGACAAGCTTCTCGCCGTCATCGACAACATATTAAGCGAGCACGAGCGATTTTTTGGTTTTGAAAAAAAGTCGGATGACTTGGCAGTCCGCTTGGACAACCTCATTCATTTTGCCTGTGAAAAGACCGGAAAACAAGTCGTCATCTTAATCGACGAATACGATAAGCCAATTTTGGACGCGCTCTACACCGAGTACGAGGAGCAGAACCGTCAGGAACTGCGAAGTTTCTACAGCCCGTTAAAGGACTGCGACCAGTACATTCGCTTTCTTTTCATCACGGGAATCACGAAGGTCAGCCATGTAAACATTTTTTCAGGCCTCAACCAGCTCAACGACATCAGCCTTGATAAAAAATACTCATCGATTTGTGGCGTTTCAGAATCAGAGCTGGTCGAGTACTTCATGCCGGAGATTGAAGCCCTTGCCGAAGAGCAGGAAATGAGCATTGAGGAAACGAAGGCAAAGCTCGCCCAGATGTACGACGGATACCACTTCACCCACAATGTGGAAGGCGTTTACAATCCCTTCTGCCTCTTAAAGTGTTTTTCAGCAAATGATTTCGGCTCATACTGGTTTGAGAGCGGTACGCCTTCTCTTCTCGTAA
>JAFUHS010000115.1 GCA_017468745.1 Treponema sp.
CTTGAGGAATTTATTGGCTATGTGCAAGAGAAGGTAAATACACACTTTGTCGGCATTTAGAGCTACCCTCAGAGCATAGCTCTTCGGGAGACTCGCTAAAAACCTGTCTCACAGGTTTTTGCCCCGCTTCGCGGTGCCGCTCCCTATGTTCAGGACAAGGTAAATTCGCACTTTGTAGGGATTTAGAACTGCCCTCAAAGCACAGCTTTTCTAAAGGGGCTGTTCAATAAGAATGAGTCATTACCGTGCTCATGGGCATTACTTGTCGCCCTTGAGCACGGCAATTTCTTGTATTGTAATTAAATGACACTTTTAATTCGTGCTAATTAGTGCAATTCGTGTCTCTAATTCGCCTAAAACTTATTGCTCATCCCCTTTAGCGGCTATTTTTTTACACCTTTTCCAAAATAACTTTCCGTTATACACAATAAGCACTCTCTTAGATTTGCCTTTTTTAAAGTTTCGTTTTAAGAATCAATGCGACAATTTTTCTATCTTAAAATTAAGGATGGTGCACAATGAACGAAAAAAAACGATTTAAGAGAGGCTTGGCCCTTGGTTGCGGCGTGCTTTTTTGTGTCGGCGCGCTTTTTGCCGAAGCGACAGTGATGGACGGTGATTTTCCGCCGCCCCCAAACGGAGGAATGGGCGGCCACGACATTTCAAAGCAGTTCGACGCTGTGATTAAAGTCGATTCAGGCACGAAAACGCTGAAAAACGAGACGATTACTTCTGACGAAGATAACAAAAACGCGATTTTCGCTCAAAATGACGGCGTTGTGGAAGCAAGCGGAATCACAATTCACACGAAGCAGAACGGCTCCCGAGGACTTTATGCGGCCTTTGGTGGCACAATCAAGGCGAAAAAAGTCGATGTCACCACGGAAGGCGAGCATTGCGCGGCCTTTGCCACAGACATGGGCGAAGGCACTGTCACGGTTGAGGGCGGAAAGGCTCTCACAAAAGGCAAAGGCTCTCCCGTCATCTATTCCACGGGAAATATCAGCGTGAAAAATCTGACTGGCACGGCGGAAAATTCTGAGCTTGCCGTTATCGAAGGAAAAAATTCAGTCACGATTGAAAAATCAAAGCTGACAGGCGGAAGCGGACTAGACGGAGAAGTTTCGGCCGGAGTCATGCTTTACCAGAGCATGAACGGCGACGCGAATGTGGGAACGGCCTTTTTCACGGCAGAAAATTCGGTTCTCACCAACAAGGCTTCAGGGGAAAAAAGTGCATTTTTCTATGTCACCAACACAAATGCTGTGGTCAATCTTGAAAAAACAAAATTGCTGGGAAAGGCAGACACATTAATTCTTGCCAGCGGAAACAATTCCCGCCGGGGCTGGGGCAGAAAAGGAGCGAATGGCGGTCAGCTTGAATTCAATCTCCTTGCTCAGGAAGCGAGGGGCGACATCATCGTGGACGAAATCAGCTCTGTAAAACTCAACCTTGGGAAAAAATCTTCGCTCACCGGTGCGATTAACGCAAACAAGGGCGGAAAAGTTGACATCTTCCTTGAAAAATCAGCAAAACTTGAGGTCACGGCAGACTCTTACTTCAACAAATTCGCTGACTGTGACGAATCTTTCAAAAATATCAAGTCCAACGGTCACACAATCTTCTATAATAAGAATCTTGATGAAAACAGCTACTTGAAAGGCCGGACGATTCTCCTTGAAGACGGCGGAAAAATCGCCCCTGCGGAATATGACTTCACGGCTTTGGAAAAGGCTCTTTCTTCATCTGAAAAAGGCGGAATGAAAAGGGGAGAGCGAGCAAATGGCGAAAATGGACTTCCCCCAATGGAAAATAGCAAACCTGACTCAAATGGCAGACCCAATGACGGAAAAGAGCCTCCAAAAATGGAAATGACCACACTCATGGGAAAACTCAACATCGTTTCAAGCAAGGCAATGCTCATAGATTCTGAAAACAAAGCGACTCTCCTCAAAGTGATGGAGGAGCGTAAGGGAGGAAAAATGCAGGGTGGCCGACCGCCAATGGGAAATGAGGGCGGAATGGGACAGGCTCCAGAAATGGGAAATCCGCCAAGCGGAGACCGACCTGAAATGGGTGGAAATCCCCCTGATATGAAAATGGGCGGAAAAGGTGGCGAAAAAAGACCAAAGCCTGTTACCTTCGACGACCTGAAGAAACTGAAAAACAAAAATGTTGAAATTCAAGGCATTTTGGAAGAAGACGGCACGCTTATGGTCTTTACAATCACCGAGAAAAAATGATATAATGTTTTCCATTAAGGCGGTTGATTTTTCAGCCGTCCTGCCGACTTAGTTCATCTGGTAGATGCGACCGTAGTAAGCGTGCGGTCGTTCACTCGTAACGTCAGGTGATTGGAGTCTCTCCGCTAAGTCGAAAAATTCATTTGCCGACTTAGCTCACCCGGTTGATGCGACC
>JAFUHS010000116.1 GCA_017468745.1 Treponema sp.
CGGTCTTGAAATCATAAAAGAAGGCATTCAGAACGAGCAGAACAATTACACCCGCTTCGTAGTGATTGCCGCAAATCATATTGAAGAGCCGGTCAGACAGTGGGGCGAAAAAAAGCCCAACATGGCAAGCTTTGTCTTTACCACCAAAAATGAAGCCGGTGCCCTTTACGATGCGCTGGGTGTCTTTAAGTCAGAAAAATTGAGCATGAATCGCCTTGAATCCCGCCCAATTGCAGGAAAGCCATGGAAATACTGGTTCTACTGCGATGTGGTGATTCCAAGCGAATGTGAGGAACCAGCCGAAATGATTAAAAATTTCAGCGAAAAATTAAAGAAAGTGGCCGAGGATGTAAGAATCTTAGGCGTGTACGCGGAATAAAATCGGTAATCCATTCTCTTCCGGTCTTTGAATTACTCTAGAATGTCACCGTCTCAGAACCGTCTGCGAATGAGCTGAATGTAGCCTTACCGCACTTGAAATAAAGCATCTCCATGTTTCCGTCGTCAGAATTGTACATTGCCTTGAGATTCGGCA
The DNA here is from genome assembly GCA_017468745.1 of Treponema sp. GTDB lineage: Bacteria > Spirochaetota > Spirochaetia > Treponematales > Treponemataceae > Treponema_D. The sequence continues at coordinate 536 of JAFUHS010000116.1, forward strand.
TTTTTTCCAGCATGGCAACTTTGACATCCCGATTGTCGTCCTCAGCAAGTTCGCCGCACACTCGCGGCTGATCGCCCTCAACGGTGGCAAGTGCATAGCTCTTTGTCTTTTCCAGGAAATTGAAAAAGGCAGATCGTATCTCACGCCAAACTGCTGATTTTTGCCCAGGCCCTCCTATGGCAACTCTTTCAAAAATATGGTATATTCAAACTTGTTTTTGATGTGAGGAGAAAATCTTATGAAAAAATATGTGCTTTCTGTTCTTGTAGAAGACCATGCAGGCGTTTTGAGCCGTGTTTCAGGTCTTTTCAGCCGACGAGGATTCAACATCGACTCTCTCACCGTTTGTGAGACCCACAATCCCGGTCAGTCACGCATGACCATTGTCGTTCAGGGCGATGAATATGTCTTAGAGCAGATTAAAAAACAGCTTTCAAAACTCGTGGAAGTCATTTCAATCACCCACTGTCACAAAGAAAGCTCAACCCAACGGGAAATGGCTCTCATCAAGGTTAAGGCAGCGGGAACAGACCGAGCCGTCATCATCGAAACCTGCGAAATTTTCCGTGCCCACATTGTTGATGTAGCCCAGAATTCTGTCATCGTTGAGGCAACTGGTAGCGAAGAAAAAATCGCAAGCCTCATCCGCCTTCTTGAGCCTTACGGAATCCTTGAGCTTTGCAAGACGGGTCTAACCGCAATGGAACGAGGCGAAAAAGTCCTCAAATAAAAAATGAGCGAGCCTGAAACAAGCGAACTCTCACAAAAAGAATCTTTGCGCCGCGAACTCATGCTTTCTGGCAGCCAGTTCAAGGCTCTTCTTCTCATTTCCCTGCCCCTTGTCTTCTATGCATGCATCGGGCAGATTTTTCAACTGATTGATACTTTTATCGCCTCCAGCATGAGCGCAGAGACAATCTCCACTGTCAGTTTTGTAAACCAGCTGGAAAAAATGCTGATTTCTGTGGCAGCAGCTCTTTCCATCGGCGGCGGCGTTCTTATCGGAAAAAGTTTCGGCTCTGGCGATATGGAAAAAGTCCGCCGTCAAATCAGCACACTCTTCTTTTTGAGCATTTTTATCGGAACGACACTTCTTTTCATCTTCATTCCCCTTATGTATCCGCTTTTGTGTCTTTTAGGTCTTCCGCCGGAACTCCGCTTTCAGGGTATGATTTATTCCGACCTCGTTGTCACAAGCCTTATTTTTCAGTTCATTAATACGATTTTCTTTGCGGTGCAAAAATCCCGTGGAAACACAAAAATCATCATGTGGGGAAACCTTCTGGTTCTCTTCATCAAGACTTCCCTGAACATGCTTACAATCAGTCTGGTATCAAAAGGCATAATCATGAGCAAAAATGGAATTTATTTTCTTCCGATTGCGACAATTGCCGCCCATTTTGTCCTCACGATTATCGCAATTGCGAATTTAAGCTCAAAAAGGAATCCCTTTAGAATCAGCCTTAAAGTCTGTGAATTCAAAACAAGTTTTCTCCAGCCCCTTTCAATGATAAGCCTTCCTATCTTCTTCGAGAAATTTATCTTTGCTTTCGGAAAGGCCTTCGTCAATTCAATATGTGCCGGCATGGGAACGACGGTCGTAGGTGCACTGGGTGTCAGCGACCGAATCTGCGGTCTGTCAACAAACCCAATCACCGGCTTTCAGGAGGCAGAAACCTCACTTATCTCAAATAATCTGGGAAACAAAAATCTGCGGCGGGCAATTTCCTTCCTTTATTATACAATCGCTTTCACGGCGACCTACTGTCTCTTTTTCTTTGTCCTCACGGGAATTTTCCGTCTGTCAATAATCGGTGCTTTCGCAAAAGGAAATGCCGCTTTCGCTGACGAAATTGACCAGATTTACCGTTGGGAACGATTCGACACGATTTTAAACGCTCTTTATGTAAGTGTCATGGGCTTTCTCTACGCCTTCGGAAAAACTAAAATCAGCATGACCCTAAACATCGGTCGGCTCTTTCTCTTCAGGATTCCGATACTGCTGATTCTTATGCATGTTCCCGCCTTCTACTCTGTACTGGGAATTCAAAGCGTGGGAATCGCCATGTGCCTTTCAAACGGGCTGACAGGTCTATGTGCCGGAATCGTGGCATTTTTCATCATAAAAAAAGAGATGAAAAGAATCTGATTTTTTGATAAAATATCTGTATGGAATTTTACGATATTACTGACGAATTTATCGACGAACGAAGCAAGCGGGTAAAAAAATCTGACACAAACAAAAAAAAATCCAGAGTAAAATATATTTCTGAAATTGACGACGATTTTGTATCTTCCTCAAAAAAGAAAAAATCCAAAGGTCCTTCAAAAAATCCAATCTCAGTTTTTATGCGAATGTCCCCATTTGGGAAAAGATTCGTACTTTCTGCTCTCGGCGTGATTATTTTCGCCGTTCTCATCTGTACATTTTTAGTTTATTCGGCAACTTTTACAAATCCCGAAAATGTAATGCCGCTTTCTGATGAGGAGATTCTATCGCTGAATGAAAAACTTGATTCCGCATATCCTGAAAAACGGACTGCGATTCTGAAAGAACTCCCCTACTCGGCCACAAAGGCAAATCTTGATGTGTGGGCGGGCTCTGCCATTCTTATTGACGCTTCAAACGGATGCGTTCTATTTGAAAAAAATGCCGACCAAATCATTCCGCCTGCCTCAATCGCAAAACTTTTCGTCATGTACATTGTATTTAAGGATGTGGAAGCCGGAAAATTCTCTCTTGACGATGTTGTTCCTCTACCAGAGAGAAGCTGGGCAATCAATATGCCGAGCGATGCTTCCCTCATGTTCTTAGGTCAGGGACAGGTTGTCACTTTGCGGGAACTTTTAAAAGGTCTTGCGGTCGCCTCTGGAAATGATGCAGCCCTCGCCGTGGCCGCCTATATTTCTGGAAGCACAAAAGCCTTTGTCGGGCGCATGAATGAAGAATGTGCCGCTCTGGGGCTGAAGCACACGCATTTTGTAGAACCCTCTGGCTACGATGAGCATAATGTCACCACAGCAAGGGAACTGGCCGCTTTCTGCTGCGAATATATCAGGCGATTCCCTCAGGGCGTGGAAGAATTCCACTCAGCCCCCAGCATCAAATATCCTCTCGAAAAAAACCTTCCATCCTGGCAAAAAGCAAAAGGAGATTCATCGGCAATCTATCAGAAAAACACAAATCCTCTTTTGGGAGTGATGGAAGGCTGTGACGGAATCAAAACAGGTTTTATCTACGAAAGCCGATATAATCTCGCCCTCACCGCAAAACGAAACGGAGTCCGCTATATTTCCATCACCATGATGGGAACAGGAATCGGCTCAAAACAGGGAAATGCGGGACGAGTCCACGACGGCACCGAAATGATGGAATGGGCTTTCTCGTCTTTCGCTGACTTTAACCCGGAAAGTACGCTACCGGAATTCTATCCGGTGGCTGCCCTAGGCTCAAAAAACACAAACGGTGCCTTCGTAAAACTCATTCCGGCATGGAAAAACACAATCACAGTTCCCCACATAAACGGAGAGTCCGCCCTTGCCGATGCCCAGTCTGTAAAAGCAACGGTAAGCATTCCAAAATTCATTTATGGCGGAGTCGAAGCCGGCAAAGCCTACGGACAAATCCAATACAAGCTGGGAGAAGCAGTATTAGAGACCGTGCCACTTGTAGCCGACAGAAGCTATGACAGGGCAGGCATTTTCGGAAGAATAATAGATTCTCTGGTAAGCTGGCGATTTTAGGCTCGGCTCGCTCGATTTTGCAGCATCAAATCTGCCAGTACGATTGCCGTCATTGCTTCGATTACGGGAACAATCCTCGGACAGAGACAGACATCATGTCGGCCTTCAATCACCAGGTCGCTGTCGCTGTAAACGCCAGCCTCGTTCACGCTGATTGTCTTCTGGCTCTGGAAAATGCTGGGAACAGGCTTTACCGCCACGCGGAAGAAAATGTCGTTTCCGTTTGAAATTCCGCCGATGATTCCGCCGGCATTGTTGCTTTCAAAAGCCACCTTTCCATCAGAATCGACGCGCATATTGTCATTATTGACGCTTCCTGTCAAATCACTGGCGGCAAATCCCGCACCGAATTCAATTCCCTTGACCGCGCCAACGCTTAAAATGGCTTTGGCAAGTTCCGCATCCAGTTTTCCGAAGACAGGCTCGCCCACTCCCGCAGGAATTCCGCTCACCCGGCAAGCGATTACTCCGCCCGCACTGTCTTTGGCAGAGCGGATTTCTTCGATTCTGGCATTCATTTTTGCCGCCGCCTCATTGTCTGGAGCGCGGAGAGCATTCTGCTCTATTTCCGAAAAATCAACTTTACCGATGGATACACCAGCGGCCCGCTCCGTGTAAGCAGTGATTTTTATGCCGACAAAAGATTCAAGGACTTGAAGGGCGATTGCTCCGGCCGCCACACGGGCCGCTGTCTCCCGACCGCTAGAACGGCCGCCGCCCCTGTAATCACGGAAGCCATATTTTGAATAAAAAGAAAAATCTGCGTGCCCAGGCCGGAAAGTCGTGGCAAGATTTCCGTAGTCCTTGGAGTGCTGGCTTGTGTTTCGGATGACGATTCCAATAGGAGTGCCTTCGCTCATTCCCTCAAAAATGCCGCTTAAAATCTCGGCCTTGTCGTCTTCTTTTCGGGCTGTGACGGAGGCATTATTCTTTCCGCCAAAAGACTGACCGGGCTTTCGCCTGTCGAGAGCGGCTTGTATTTTCGCCTCATCAATTTTGATTCCGGCGGGTACTCCATCAATGATGCAACCCAAAGCCGCACCGTGACTCTCGCCGAATGTCGTTACTTTAAAAATCGTTCCGATTGTGTTCTGTGCCATGAGAAGCATTATATCAAAAAAAAGCCGCACTGTCAGTCAGTGCGGCTCAATTTCAGATTGTCTCAGCTACTTTATCGAATCAAGCATTTTCTGCGTGTAAGAAGTCCAGTAGTCACTGTCACAAGAAAATTTTCCCGTGCTGTCCACTGTGAACATGAGCGAACCGTTTGAATTTTCGCCAATGGTCTTTACAGGATGCACGATGCTCTTTGCGAGAGGAGGAATCTCTGCCTTGATTGCCTGAGCGAACAAACCTGCGATAATGAAACCGCCCAGTTTGTTGTTGTGAGTGCTGTCGCCCTGGAACATAAGTTTTCGGGCTTCAGTATTATCTTTCTTGTCTGCGTAGGCTTTTTCGTAGAGATTCTTCGTAAGCTCAAAGCCGTCAATCAGAATCACTTTTTCCTCTTCTGCAAGCTGGCGGACAGCCTCAACATATGCATTGTTCTCGGTCGTCTGAGTGCCAGTATTTGTATCAGTAGAGTCGTGATGAGGCCGGATTTTTCCGTCAGAAGTAAAGTAAAGACGAGAAACAGGAGTTACGAGAACAGGAGTTGCCCCGACTTTTCGTGCGACCTCAATGTATTGCTTGAGATACCACTTGTAAGTGCCGCCGCAATCATAAGAATAGAAGGTCTCGCCATATTTTGAAGCGTAGCTTGCCGGAGTCGCCACCTTTTTACCCGGCGTGGTCGGATAAATGCCTTTTTTGTCGGGTCGTCCAAGAGGAACATAACGGTCTTCAAGATAGCCTGATGAATTTGAGCAGTCATTGTGACCGAACTGAATGAAGAGATAATCGCCCTTTGCGATATTCACCTCGATTTTATCCAGAGAGCCTTCATTGATAAAATTTCGGCATGAGCGGCCGCCGTTTGCATAGTTCTGAACCGCTACCGCACCATTGAAGTAAGCCTGCAAGAACTCACCCCATGCGCCCTCGTTACGAACCTGTCCGCCGTTCCACATACCCAGCGCACTGTAATCTTTACAGGTTGAGTCAGAGGCAAGAAAGACATTTACAGCACCGTTTACACGAGGACGATCAGCTGCGGCATTTGCAGGAATCGCATAGCCTTCGTTGATTTTTTTGTCAAGTTTAGCTTCGATTGGTTTTGCCGTATCACCATTTCGTGTCTGTGGGATAATGAGACAGCGGATGATTCCACCGGCATCATCTCCCTGAATGAGATAGTTTTTGTCAGCATAGCCTGTACTCTGCTTTACAAGCTCCGATTTTCCGTCTTTATCCCTATACCACTTGATAAGTGACATATCTTCAGAATCAGCCTTGCCCAAAGTGTAATGAACCGTGATTGTATGTCCTGGATAAGGTGTGTTGATATCATCATCTGTAGTGAAACTGGCTTTCTTTGCCTTAATCTTTACAGCCTTTGGCTCAGAATAGAATTCCGGCTTCCACTGACCGAGATAATGTTTGACATTAAAATCTTTTGTAATCTGAGGAATCGTACCTTCAGTTCTCTCTGAAACATCTACAGGATTTCCGGCCCAGGTCGTATTAATTTCACGGAAGCGTGCGTTTTCGGGCTTGTTTCCGCTCATATCAGTCCAACCGTTATAGCCGATTGACTCATCAGAACCAAGGACTGTATTTACAAAAGCGACTGCCGCATCCTTTCCCCATGGACGACCGAAATATCCTGGAGAAGTCTGTGCATTTGCCTCGTTTGAGATTAAACAATTATAGAAGAGATAGCCCTTGTTCTCTGGCTTTGTTCGGGCTGCCGTAATGTAGCCGCTTGAAGTTTTGTCGGTGTAGCCAGCCCAGTGAATCTCACAGTTCTCAAAAACAAAATCACCGCCACCAAAGATAAAGTCTGTGTTTCCTTCGATGAAACAATTTCTTAAATAGCCTTTTGCATTGTCGCCAGTGTAGAAGGTGTCCTGACTGCCCAGAAATTTACAGTCTTTAAATTCTGCTTCCTCAGCCTCAATAAGAATCGCCGATGAGCGCTCTGTCGATACTTTTGAGCGGACATCTGAATTGAGTTTTCGCACGAAGTTGAAAGAACCGTCCATTTCAACGCCGTCAGCGATTTCTTCATCTGTAACATATTTATTGAAAGAAGTTTCAAAAGTGATTCCTTCTGCACGGAAAGCTCTCGCATCACTCTTGATGTAAGTCGCAGCTCCCCATTTTGCAACGCCCTTCTTGCTGAATTTATCGTAAGCTAAATCTTCGTCATACCAGCCGTTCTGGTCAGCGGAGTAGTAATTGTAGCCGATTCCGTAGTACCAGGTGAGTTTGACTTCTTTTGAAGGCTCGGCGTTTTTGAGAGTGATGTAGGGAACATCGATTATAAGCTGATTCCGGTAAACTCCGGGACTAATCATGATTGTGATTCGCTCTCGTTCCTGCAAGGGATTCATCGCTTTTGCAGCCGCAACAGCCTCAGCAACAGAAGCATACTGACCGCGTTTTGAGCCGACCCAGAGTTCACGCTTTGGAGGCAGAGGGCGGATTGTTTTTTCTTTAAGAGACAGCTTGATGTCCTTGATGACAGGATTTTTGTTTACGACAATGTGATTGATTGTCTTTGCGAGAGAAGTTTCGCAAAGAACTTCATAAGCGCCGTCCCTGAGTTCTACTGAATAATCGAGAGTTGAAATTCTGCCGTCATAAACATAGCCGTCTTCCATATTTTTGAACTGAACGCTTTTCGGGAATTCCTTGATTTCTCCGAAAAATTTTCCAGAAACATCGTATGTTTTTTTGAGGGCTACGGTAATATCTTTCGTGAAAGCCGAGCTTCCCTCAAAAACCGCGTCACTTGTAATCTCATAATCGTTCGCACCGACGATAACAGCAGTATAGGAAACAGAAGGCTCAATCAAGTCTTCAAAAGAATAACCGCCGTTTTCGCTCTTGATTTCTGTTTCAACAGGCATGTAGACAGAACCTTTTGCAGGAGTGAACACAAGTTTTGCCGGGCTTTTAAGTTCATAACCGTCCGCAAAACCAGAGATTTTACCCGAAACAAGGAAAGTTTTCTGCTCGGCAATCGTAATGTCTTTTTTAAGCGAAGAGCCTGGTTTAGAAGATTTCGCGTCAAGAGTCAGCTGTTTTGAAAGCGGGCTGACACCGTAGCCTTTTATTCCCGTAAAGACAGCCGTAAATGAATAGCCTGCCGGAAGATTTGCCTTGTATGATTTTCCAGAAATAGTCGCGGGGATTTCCTGATTCGTCTCTTTTACGACAAATTTCAGTTCACCAGAACCTGCAGGAAGTGAATCAAGAGAGCCTGAGACTTCTACTCCGGGCGTGCGGACAATCCGATAATAAACAGGTTTACCAACAGCAGCATCGCAGTAAACTTTATAAGAGCCGGAAGTAAGGGCAATGTATGAATAACGAAGGCACTCATTTGAAATATCAGCGACCTCATCCTGAATATCGTTTTTAAGGCCGTCGGCATTTAATGAAGCGAAGTGAATCTTTTCGTCGCCAGAATTGCTCAAGCGAGCATAAAAAGTAACTACATCACCGGACTTGACATTATTAAGAAGAAGATAGCGTCGTTTTTCACCGCCTTTTCCGTTACAGTACCAGATACCGTTTGACATATAGCCGTCTTCAAATTCAACACTGACATAGCCCTGAGAGCCATAATTCTTTTTTCCTGAATTATACGCACGGTCATTCTTGACGACATTCATCGTTAAATCGTCAAAGACAATATCGCCGTCGACAGAAAACTTTCCGTCTGCGGCAAGTCCTTCCATTTTATCAATATCAGAAATAGAAATGTGATTATTGGCGCCGTCCTCCTCGACACCACCGAAATCCCAGACATCGACCTTGCGAGACTGGGCAGAAATCGCAGAGACCGAGCCGAAAGCAAGCAGCCCCGCAATTAAAGTGTGCAGCAACTTTTTCATATAAAAAAAACCTCTGCCCAAAATTATAACATAATATATGAAAAAAAAACTTAAAAAAGAGAGCGTTTATAGTAATTTTTCACTTTATGTTCCTGACAAGAGTGAATTCGTAGCCTAAATCAAGAAAATCCCCGATTAAAAGCGACAGTTTTTCATAAAGAAAATCGCTTCTAGTTCCATCAGATATGCCTACATTTATTGGAATTATCATATTCGGTTCAGCGGAATCAACATAAAGTTTTACCAAATCTTTTGCTGACAGGTACCATTTTTTTCCGTCAGCAGCTTTTTCCAGCGTATAAGTGTCAAGGGAGAGACGACCGGCCTCAATATATTTGTAACCGCTCTGCTCCCCGGCCTTTTTGATTTCCGTATTTGCCTTGTAAAAAGGCGCATGCCACAAAAGGGAGAGTTCACGACCTGTCGCCGCATAGAATTCATCTTCGTTTCGGGCTAACCCCCGCCGGATAAAATCCTCATCAATGACAAAGCCTTTTTCAGTTAAATCAGCCGTTGAAAAATACATGGATGCACAATCATGACCGCTTTCGATAATCTGCCTGCACTCCTGAGGATAGCGGCGGATAAATTCTCCGTTCAAAAAGAATGTCGCCTTAATGTCATAGCTTGCGAGAACTGCGAGAATGTGGGTAAGTCCGTCAGCGCTATCCATGGCATCAAACATAAGGGCAACCTTTTTCCTCTCATCGCTCGGCTGGATTGTTTCAGGATAGAGAGCGTAGGATTTACCCATACCTGCAAAATTTCTGACATAAAGAGCGTTTTCGTAAAGTTTGTTGTCCGTAAGACCGGTATACACCCGATAATGGGCGTTCTGCACTGCGTAAACTTCAATCTCAGCCTTTTTCATGAATTCAAACGAAGTTCTGGAATCTTCCGTGCTGGTCTGCCAGACATTTTTAAATGGATCGTAATCATAGAAAGTCGCTTTGTTAACCGCACTCTGGGCACAAACCAAAGTTTCAGCCCCTGGCTTCCAGAATGCCCTATTGACTGACGACAAAAAGAGCATTTTTCCTTCTTTTTCAAAACGGTTATTTTCAGCCCGCCATTCCCGAACTGTCGATTCACCGCCAACATACAGCAGCGATGATGAGCTCCATGCAAAAGAATAGACTTTTTCACCTGTCAGGCGGCCAAGTTCAATCCATGACCCCAAATCATAGATAAAGGCAAATTTTTGAGAGGCAAAAGCAATTTTACGGCCGTCAGGAGAAAGGACTGGATGAGTCGCATTTTCGATTCGAATCAGTTCTTTAAGCTCTGAGGAAAGGCGGTAGACCGTTGAATTTCGTTTGCCATCAAGAAGTCCGATAACATTCACCCAAAGAATCTGACTTCCATCGGTGCAGAAAAACACATCGTAATCAACGGCCGAAGCCGAAAGATCCTTGAAGGGCTTTGAGTAGGTACTTGTAAAATACGAAGAAGCCGTACCGTTAATTTTATAGCTTGATATTACAGAATTTGCGCTTATGACGACCAGTTGATTTAAAAGCGGACTGACCCAGAATTTATCTTTATGAGCATCAAAGCCGATGGGAAGCCGTCCTACGACGATTCCGATTCCCACAACAGGAGAATAAAGCCCCCGGGTATAGAGCTCTTTTGAGCTGATTTTGTAGACTAAATCACGGTTTATGTAAATAAGATATTTTGAAGAAGCCCATGTAACACAATTTATCGTTCCTTCACCGATTTTTCGGAATTCCTCCCCCATCTGCACTTTCTGATAAAGAGCCTTGGGATCGCCAAAATAGAGGCTCCCGGCTTTTTCGTAGACAAAGACTGAACCATCGCCAGCCCATTTTGCCGGAACTTCCTCATAGTCAAAGTCACACTTGTCATTGAGGAGGAATTCTTCAAGAGTAGACATGTTTTTAAGATAAAGTTTTCCTGTAGCCGCGTCAGTTTTTCTGACAAAGCAAGCCCATTTTCCGTCGGGGCTTACGGCTTGCGGAAGCATAGCCTTTGCATCGGCAGGAATGGAATCCTCCCTCTTTATCCAGGAAAGGCTTGAGTCTGCCACAGAATAGCGGGCCGTACCGTATCGGTTCCGAACCTGCAAGATTCCGCCGTTAGAAAGGAGTTCCATTCGCTCAGGAAAGCATGTGAGGATTCTCGTAGAGTCTTTCTGGGAGGCATCGGCCATGAAAAGGGTTTTATAGGAAATTGTTCCGCCCAGTTTGTGGTCTACCGTAAAAAGAACCCTGCTCTCAGCATTTATCTGGGGATTCTCAAATTTAACCTGGGCATGAAGAAAGGTGATATTGGAAAAAAGTAAAATAAACAGTGAGCAGTTAGCAGTGAGCAATTTGTAACGAGAAATGAGAAATAATAAACATGTAAGTTTTTTTTTCATTCAAGTCCTTTTATTTCCATGCAAATGCGCTAGGGGTTGGAGCACCTTTAGTTGCCGCTTGCGGCAATGAGCGTTAGCGAAGTGCGGAAGACCCGACCTGCCCAGCAGGGAGCGCCTCTTTTCTGACTCCTAATTATTCATTCCCAATTGCCTCAGACTTTGCTCTATCTCGGCGATTTTTGACTCAATTTTTTTGACACGGGCCGTACGGTCATCCGTTTGCTTGGCCTCCAGCTGACCGAAGACATTTTCGAGAACCATGCTGTCGTCAGGTTCTGCATTAGCCGTTCCACACCAAGGACAGTAGAAAAAATCCCTCTGAATAGTTTTTCTGCAATTAGTACAAACACATACAAAATCCATAAAAATGCCCCGTTTTAATTATAACACAGCTCCCCAGGAAAATCATCTCTTTAAAAGCGAAAGGGGATCAACAAGCCGTCCGTTTTTGTAAATAGTAAAATGCAAGTGAGGGCCGGTAGAGTATCCGGTTGAGCCGACGAGACCGATTTTTGTCGAATTGTCCACGGACTGACCTTTCTTTACGGTGATTTTTGACATATGTCCGTAGAGCGACTGATAGCCGTTTCCATGATTGATGATGACATAATTTCCGAATACATTTGACCAGCCAGCGATGACAACGATTCCGCTCATGGCAGCCCTGATTGGAGTTCCTGTCGGGCAGGCCATATCAACTCCAGTATGATTTGAAGAGACTCCAGTAAAAGGGTCTTTTCTCGGACCGAATCGAGATGTAAGTCTCCATGCAGCCGTAATCGGATAGACGAAAAGCTCGCCCATAGCTTTTTTGAGCGAAGTCGCATCCATTTTTGCGCCAGGAATAAAAAGCTCCATGTCTTTTGTGAGGGAATCTGAATCAAGGTCATTGACATCAAGAATTTCCTCAACGCTCACATGGTATTTTACTGAAAGAGCATTAAGTGAGTCGCCAGGCTGGACTTTATAAAGCAATCCGTCGGCCGAAGGAATCTTCAGTTTCTGACCGGAACGGAGAGTCCTTACATTTGAAATGTTATTCACGGCAATCAAAGTAGAAATATTTGACAGACCAAATTTGCGGGAAATCGTGCTGATTGAGTCACCGGCCTTTACGGTATAAGTCTGGAAGGTAACCGGCTCGCCAAGCCCCACGCTTGCAGCCGTGAGAAGAGAGCCGTCATCAGAAAGCACATTTCCGTCTTCATCCACATTGTCCAAAAGGATTCCGTCAATTGCAAATCGTGACATGGCTGCATTAAGAGTCTCAAATTCATAATCAGAAGAAGTCTTTAACGAGATGCGAATCGGGTTGTTATCAATGAAAGAAAGGACATTGAAAATCGTATATGGTACGACAAGCAGAATGGCTATAAAAGCGAGCATGGAGAAAATTTGAGACAGCCCTGCCAAGGCAAATTGTCTTTCCGTCTTTGAGTAAGCCTTGTTCAAAGACAGAGCAATCGCCGGGGTAGAATAATTTTTTGAGTCATAGCGAGAAATTCCCGGCTCAGCCTTATGTGGCTTTTTTTGCAAGCGAGGCAGCGTAAAATTCCGTGACGATGAACTTTTTTTTACGGCGCTAGATGCACCGACAAAACTAATTATCTCCATATGTCTTTTATCGGTAAAAAAAAAGTGATAAATTAGTAAAACGAAGAAATTATGAAAAACGATTTTTTCTCACCAAAATCAAATAAATTCCTCTATTTTATAATCTGTATCGGTCTTTTTATCGGCCTCTTTCTTAAGCTCTTTGTCTTTGAGATTCTTACAGTCTCGGGAGAATCCATGTCCCCCAGCCTCAAGGACGGAGAAAAACTTTTCGTAAACAAGCTTGCCTACGGAATCGTCAGGCCCTATGGCGACGAGCTTTTGTGCCGCTGGAAAAGACCTCAGCGGGGAGATATTGTCATTTACCTGTATAATAATAAGATAGTCGTAAAAAGATGTATTGCGGTCGGCGGGGATACGCTAGAAGTATTTGCCGATAGTGAGTATAATTATCAATTGAAGGCAGGAGATTCTAGAATAGGTCTTACAGAGAGCCAGTATCTTAATCTCAAAAATTCTGTTTCTGTGCCTGAAGGCTACATTCTCGCTATCGGCGATAACCACGAAGTCTCAGTGGACTCACGGACATACGGTTTTGTCTCCGAAAAGAACATATTGGGAAAGGTTTTATGCAAATAAACGGCTACATCAAAAAAGCACCGCTCATTTTTCTTATCGTCTGCGCAGTCCTTTTTTCAGCGTATGTTCTCGTTGAATACGGAATTTTTGCCTTTACAGAGCCTCCAGCTCCGTTAACAGAGCAAGCCGAAATTCAGAGAGGCTCAATCCTCGACAGAAACGGAAAGGCTCTGGCCGTGCCAACCGCTTTCTATCACTTTGGAGCCTCCCCGCAATCAATCAAGAATAAAGAAGAATTCGCTTCCCTTGTGGCACCTGTCATCAATGAAAGCGAAGAAAGCATAAGAAATCTGCTGGAAGAATCAGAGTCTTCCCCTTTCATATACATAAAAAAGAAAATTGACTCCAATACCTACGAGGAATTAAGAAAAGTCTGCCGAAAGGAAGGATATTCAGCCGTCGTCAAATTCGACAAGCTTCCGGGCAGGGTCTATCCTGAAAACGAACTCGCGTCCCAGCTGATAGGATTTGTTGGCGCTGACGGGCAGGGGCTGGCTGGCATCGAATATTCAATGCAGGACACCCTCTTTCCACGGCAATCAGAAGACAATGCAAATCTTCAGGGCAAAAATATTTATCTCACGATTGACGCAAACCTGCAGTCAAATCTCGAAAAAATCGCACACGAGGCAATGGAAACGACACAAGCCGAATCCATGATGCTGATAGCGGCCGAAGCGAGAACAGGCGAAATCCTCTCATATATCAGTCTGCCTTCCGCAAATCTCAATGATTTTTCAAGCGCATCAAAAACAGAACTAAAAAACAAACCCGCCAGTGACAGTTATGAGCCAGGCTCGGTATTCAAGATTTTTTCCGTAGCTTCATTCTTGGACACGAATTCAATCACCTCAAAAGATATATTCAACTGTGACGGCATTTATTCTAAAAAAACAGGGCGGGAGACCATCAGAATCACTTGTCTCGGTCATCACGGCTGGGAAACTGCAAGGGAGGCACTTAAATATTCCTGCAATGACGCACTGGCACAAATGAGCGAAAAAATTGACTCGGAGCCATTTCTTGCAAAACTCCACCAGCTCGGCTTCGGCGAAAAACCTGGTACGGAAATCTCAGGAGAAACCCCTGGCGTTCTGCGAAATCCCAACGACCGCCTCTGGTCAGCACGCTCAAAGCCAACGATTGCCATCGGACAGGAAATCACTGTAAGCGCCTTACAGATGGTACAAGCCGCTACGGCAATAGCCCACGGCGGGATTCCAGTTCAGCTCTCATTTATAAGCAAAATCACCGATTACGAAGGTCATGAAGAATTCGTTCACAGCCCTGTTGAAAAAGAGCGAGTCTTCAAAAAAGAAACCACCGACTATATCCTCGACTGCATGGAGACCGTCGCCACCAGCGGTACCGGCGCAAAGTCCCGCCTTGAAGATGTCTCAATGGGAGTAAAAACGGGAACTGCTCAGATGGCAGACCCGGTGACAGGAGGCTATTCAACCACGGATTTCGTCTCGAACTGTATGGCGATTTTCCCCATTGAAAACCCGGAAATCATTCTCTATATCGTAATCGAAAAGGCAAAAGGCGAGACTTATGCAGGCCGAATCGTAGCCCCTGTAATCAAGCAGGCGGCAGATGTAATCATCGACCATCTTGGCATGAGCCGAGGAAAGGCTTCCAGCCTCGCCCATTCAGGACAGGTCGCGATAAAAGGAACTAAGCCTATCGTCCTTGAGGGAACTGTCCCTGATTTTATCGGTATGCCAAAAAGACAGTTGCTTCCCCTTCTCAATTACAAAAATATCCGCATTAAGATTAACGGTGACGGCTGGGTAAAATCACAGGAACCGGCAGCAGGTTCGCCTCTTTCGGAGAACATGGAAATTGAACTCTATCTGGAATAAAAACCTCCATCTTTTCATACGCCGTTTTCCTGATTTGGCGCGCATGTTCTCTCTCAATTCTGACTCCGACATTCCGGATGATATTCCGAGCCATCTTGTCGCCCCGCTGGAAATTATGCCTTCGAAGCAAGGACTCCCCACAGCAAAAGAGGGGGGGAAAATGCTCCACTCCCTTTACAATCCTCTCCGTGAAGCAGAACAGGCGGCTCGCGGTGCAAAATCTTCTATCACCGATTGTTACGGTTGTGCTTTTTTTTCATTCGGACTTGGTTACACCGCCCTCTCCTATGCCACACTATTTCCAAATGACACTATTATTCTGGTCGAAAACGATCCGAGATATTTTTTCACAGCCCTTTCCCTCGTCGATTGGTCGCCGATTTTCTCCGTAAAAAACTGCATTATCGCATTGGGAACAGGCATCGATTCCGTCGTTTCCCTTATCGAAAAAACAGGCGGAATCAAACACACGGTTCTGCTGGAAAATCCCGCTCAATCAGCCCATTCCGCAGATTATTTTTCTGCCTTGCACTCGCTTCTTGAGCGAAACCGCCGCAAAATCGAGATAAATGCTTCCACTCTGGAAAAATTCTCAAAGCTCTGGCTCAAAAACACTTGCAAAAATCTGGACTATCTTAAAACTTTGGACGGAATTTCAATTTTTAGCGATTCCTGCCCCCCCTCTCTGCCTGCCGTTATTCTTGCGGCGGGTCCCAGTTTACAGGAAGTTTTGCCTCACCTTGCTCAAATCAAAAAGCGGGCAATCCTTATCGCGGTGGACACAGCCTTACGCGCCTGTCTGCGTGCAGGAGTTGAGCCTGATTTTGTCGTACTGGCTGACCCCCAGTATTACGCCTACCGTCACATCGCCGGACTCTCATCACCATCAAGCATTCTTATTACCGAAAGTGCGGCCTACCCGGCCGTATTCCGCTTCAAGTGCAAAAAAATTATCATGTGCGCTTCCCTTTTTCCGCTCGGTCACTACATCGAATCAAAAATCGGCAGCAAAGGTGAACTTGTGGCGGGAGGCTCAGTCTCGACAACAGCATGGGATTTCGCCCGTTTTATCGGGGCAAAAGAAATTTTCTGTGCGGGCCTTGATTTGGGCTATCCCCATTTTCAGACGCATATCCCCGGCTCCACTTTTGAAGAAAACATTCATACAAAATCAGGAAGACTTTCACCAGCGGAAAAACTGACCTCAGCCCTTCTTTTCGGAGCCGACATTCAGAAAGAAAGTGATTACAAAGGAGAATCAATCCTCACCGACAGCAAAATGAAAATGTTTGCCTGGTGGTTTGAGAGCAAGGCGGAGGAATTCAAAAAGACAATCAAAAACTACACTCTCTCCGAAAATTCCCTAAAAATCCCAAATTTCGCGGTTAAATCCATCGAAGAGCTTCTCTGCCGCCCGGAACTTTCCTCTCAAAAAGAAGAATTTTTCAAAAGAGCGGGAAATGTACAGTTTCCTTACGAGGGGGGAATAGGGAACGACCATGACTGCCTGCCCAAAACCTGTGAGACAAGTTTTGAACGAGCCCCGGTGAAGGCTATGTCTGAACAGTTTTCCCCCTCAAAAGCTGAAACTTTTGACACAGCCCTTCAAAATCTCAAGGATGGGCTTGAAGAACTCTATGCCACCGCCAAAAAAGGCATCAGTCTCGCCGAGCAAGGTCTAATCTCTAAAAATCCAAAAGATTTTCTAAATAATCTCGCAAAAATTGATTCTAAAATTCTCCATTCCGAATATAAAGAAATCGCATCCCTTGTTTTCCCCAGCGAAAAAAAACTTGCCGCTATCTTTGAAAACCTTACGCCTATGGGCGATGAAATCAAGTTCTCCTTCCAAAAATCAAAAATCATCTACAAAGAGCTGATGAAGGGGATTCAGCTTTACCGAAAATACTTATAAAAGCACCGAATACCACCATGGCTGAGCACAGAAGATGAGGCGATTATTCTGCACTGCCCGTCAAACGAAAAAAATCATAAATTTTGAGATTTTTTAATATTTTTCTAAAGCCTTCTAAAGATTTCACCGAAATTTATATTGTGCCGCACAGTGCAGGATGTGCCTTTTTTAGGGCAGAACATCCAGACACCCTGTACAGTGGAAGGCTAACCTGTAGCTGTGAAATGCAGGTGAGCTATTTCGGTCTCCATGATTTTGAAAGACAAAGAGCGTGTAAGGCTTTTTGTCTTTTTTTATTTTAAAAGCCCCCCTAAAAACTCCAGATTTTTGAGACAGTCCGAATGCTTTCTTCTCTAAATTCAAGATTTTCACACTTTCTGCCGATACTATGAACGGAGATTTTATAATGGTTTCGTTTCAGGTTGCAGAATTAAAAGACGGACATCGCTTCTCAAGTAAAGTCGTTCTCGACAATCACTTTGTCGTCCTTGATAACAACATTAAATTCTCAAGCTTATTGCAGACCCGACTTGTGGAATGGGGATTTAAAACCGTCTACAGCGATGGAACGGCCGTGGCTGAAACAAAGGCAGCCCCTGAAGTAAAAGAGACTTTTGAGACCGTAGATTTAGACATCGATGCTCTCAATGAAGAATATGAAAGCAAATCGAATGCACTCAACGCAAACCTTAAATCCCTTGTATCAAAAGCGAATATTTCCATTAAAAATTTCCCGAACAAAAACCGAATGGAAACAGTGACCAGCGTCTATAATGAATTCATGCAATATACGCATCAGGTTTTCACACGATATGTTACCCATAAAGAATTAAAAATCGATGAAATTTCCGAATCGATTGCACTTCTCCTGGATTTCATTCAGGTTAACAAAAAATACCTGCTGAGAATCAAGCCTTCAGAAGAGCATAAGCTCGATAAGAATTTCCTGACAAGTCACTGTTTGCGCTCAACGATTTACGCCTTGATTATTGCCCAGCAGATTAATATGCCGCGCATAAAGGCAATCGAGCTGGGAGCCGCGGCACTGATTCATGAGATTGGCCAAATCAAACTGCCGCCGCAACTTTATCTGACTGACAAGCCTCTTTCCCCCCAGGCACGAAATTTACTGGCAACGCATACGGTTCTCGGATTCAATATTCTTAAAGAGAGCTCATTTCCCCTCCCCATTCAAATCGGAGTTCTCGAGCACCATGAGAGGGAAAACGGGCAGGGTTATCCCCGTCATCTCAAAGGCAAGGATATATCCGCATACGGAAAAATTCTTTCCGTCGCCTGCAGCTATGAAGCAATTACTTCTCCTCGCCACTATAAAGCCGCCCGTTCACTATACGAAGCGACTATAGAAATGCTTTTAAATAAAGATAAAAGATATGATGATATCGTGATTAAAGCTTTAGTAACAGCTGTTTCTCTATTTCCAATCGGAACTTATGTCTATCTATCGAACGGAAAAATCGCTCAGGTCGCTGAAAGCAATCCAAACGACCCTCGACTGCCTATCGTGGAACTTATCGGCGAAAAGAATGAGCTTGGAAATCCAAAAACAGTCATGACCGACAATGAGAAGAACAAAATCATACGGGTCTTGAACAATGAAGAAGTAAAGGGAGTCCAGGCCTATATAAAATGAGACAGGCTCAAAAATAACAGACCTGTTCGAAAACTTCGTTACTTTCCGAATGCCTCTAAGCAAAACAATCTCTAAAACTTGCTGTTTTCTGGATTCAGCTAATTGAAGAAATCACGGATTTTCTCGGCCTCAGAATAAAATTCTTCATCCAGACGGGGCGGATTTTTCGTAAAATACAGAATTTGCTGAAGCTCATCAAGATTTCTCGCCCCCCAAAGAGGCACGACATTTTCAAAGGGTAAAAAATATCCTAAAGCCAAAGGAAGATTCGTCAGCACGCCACCGCATAAAGGCTGCATGGCGATAAAACCAATATCTTTTTCATAAAAACGGCGGGTCAGTTTTTCAACACTCTCGGGACAGAGCATATTAAAGGGATACTGAATTGTTTCCCAGCCTGCATCTGAATACAGGAGTCTCTCAGCCACATCCATTGATTCCGTAACTATGCCAAAATGCCGGATAAGACCTGATGACTTTAACTCAACGAGTTTTTCTATGATTTCTGTACCATCGTTGATTTTTGGAAGATTTTCTGGATTTTCAAGCTGATATAAATCAATGTAAGTTGTCCCCAGAGTACGAAGACTTACCTCAATATCAATGGCCAGCTCGCCACCATTGCGAGGAGAGCTTTTTGTAGCGATAAAAACATTCTCGCGGACATCAGCCAAAGCCTTGCCCAGCCGTCTCTCGCTTTCAGGAGCCTTAGTCGAAGTGTCAAAGAAATTCACCCCGTCTTCGTATGCCATGCGAATCATCTGATAAGCGACCTCAACATCATCAATCTTGTCGAGAGCCTGAGCACCAAATGCCGAGCGAGAAACCAATAAATTAGACTTACCAAGCGCGATGTAATCCATGACAGAAGCAAAAGATTATCCACAGATTAGCACCGATTTTCACAGATTATAAGGTTTGTAAATCGAAAGTCGTTCTTGAAATACGAAAGATTTTCGTAATTCAAAACCTCTAATCTGTGTGTATCTGTGAAAATCTGTGGATAGTTTATCTCTCTACAGGTTTGTAGTTTTTGATAGCGGTGAAGAGGAAGGTGTGGAGGTCTTCAATCTTCACTCTTTCCTGCTCCATGCTGTCTCGGAAACGGACGGTGACGGTGCCGAAATTGTTGTTTACAGAGCCGTCGTCGTTCTTTTCGTTGATTGTGTCGTAGTCAACGGTGACACAGAAAGGAGTTCCGACCTCATCCTGACGGCGGTAGCGCTTTCCTACAGTGCCGCTCAAGTCGTAGTCAGTCACGAAATCCTCTTTGAGCATGTGCTGGATTTCCTTTGCCTTTTCTGCAAGGCCGTCTTTCTTCATGAGAGGAAGAACAGCAACCGTGATTGGAGCCAGTTTCGGATGCAAGTGAAGGACTGTTCGGTAATCTTCTTTTCCGTCTTTGCCTACATTTTCTTCTTCATAAGCCTCACAGAGGAACATGA
>JAFUHS010000117.1 GCA_017468745.1 Treponema sp.
GACAGAGGGCACATCTCTCTTCAATGCAGACTATCTCAGAAAAACGCCTTACATAAAATTCACATGGTCAAAGGTTCCAAGGGCTTATGATTATGTCCTTGAAATCCTCAAAGGAAAAAATGTCGTGTACAAGACGGTCCTCAAGGGAAACGAAAACACAAGCCTGGAGTTTAAGGATTTGAGCCGGCTTTCAAAAGGTGATTTCAGCTGGCAGGTTCGTGCCGTAAGAATGAGCGACGACGGAAAAACAATACTCATCGACGGCAGTCCGGCAGAAAACACTTTTACAATCGACTACAACATGAACAAATCCGGCGGAAACCGAAAGCAGAACGGAGACTTCTATGCTCAGCCTAAGTAAAAAAGTTCTTGCTTCAATCGCTTTGGGAATAATGTTTACGGCCTCTGTCTTTGCCGAGAATACAGGAATCGGAAATATATCCGAGTCCCAGGGAGACCCGCTTAACGACACTGCGGCGGCAAACGAGGTCCGTCAGCCCTTCAGCTGGAGCAGCGCCGGTGATGTACTCAAATACGAAATCATAATCGACAGGTTCGACGAGGGAGCCGAAAGCTATCTTCCATACTATTATCACGAGACAAATGAGGAAGAGACCCAAGCCTGCCTGGTTTACATTGATCCTCTTCTTCCTGTAGGACAGTACCGCTCAGAAATTAAAGTCTACAATATCCTCGGAATCCTTGAGGAGTCCATGACTTCTTATGATGAATTTACCGTCCGCCAGGCATACAAGCCTGAAATCAGGAGCGTAAGCTACCCTCTTTACATGAGAAATACGATTTATCTTGATGATCTGGATAACGACGGCATAATCGAAGTCACTGGAAGAAACCTCTTTTTGCCCGACAAGACTGACAAGGCCATAGTCCATACAAAATATTATCTCAAAAGCTCAAGGACAGTTTACCCGCTAAAAACCCTCAGCCATGATGAGATTAGTAACCGCAAAATCGTCTTCCTCTTTGACATGAAGAAACTTGATGTGGGTAAATATCATTTCTTCGCCCAGGATGCCTCAGGCCTTCATTCAGAGGATGACTCGGACTCAGAATTCTTCGTAAAATTCAAAAAATGGCTGGATATCGACATTGAGGCGGGTTATACTTGTCCTGTAGTCCTTCACGATGAGACTCTCCCGGAATATCTGGGCACAAAGGTCTTCCCCCTAAGTCTTCAGGGAAAATTCGCCTTTATGCCTTTCAAGCATGTCTGGGGCTATATGGGTCTTGGAATCCGGGGTAACTACTCACGCTTAAGCTATGACGCAGGCTCTTACGAAATTGACGGAAACTTGGGCATGATTCACGGTCTTTTTATCTATCAGCTGCCTCTTTTCAAAAGACGTCTTATCCTTGAGCTTCACGGTGGAGCCGGAATCACATATTTCAACAATATCGTCTTCCACTTCCCCCATAACATCAACTCAGACCCGCTGAATACGATTTCCCTTTCTTTTGATGCGGGATTATCGGTTCAGATTTACATAAACAAGCGATTGTACACAGCAATTGGAGCAGATTATGCCTTCACTTTAAACAAAGACATGAATCTTGAAGTAATAATGCCTCAAGCCAGCATCGGATGGCAGTTCTAGGAGGTGCGTGGTGAAAATTCTACCTTTACACGGCTTATCACAAAAAGCATTTCTGGCTCTCTCAGCTTTCTTTTTCTCGGCCTGTGACTTCAGTACGGTTTTTGAGCCGACATACAACGATGGTGTAAAAGACTACTTCAAGGAGTACACGGAAAACGCCGCAATCGAAGAGCATACTCTAAGCCCGGACTCTTATTCCGACAGCTCAGGGCGTCTGTGCGTTCCTTCCTCAGCGGGAGATCTTGTCCTTGATTACTACATGAGAAACCCTCAGAAATACATACTGCAGCCTTCGGTAACTTTCAGCGCTCTTGAAGAGACAATCGACAGGAGCGGGGTTGAAATCATACAGAGCGATACAAACCATATAGTCCTTACGGTTCCCCAGAGTCTCCTTGTAGACAGCGATGAAGGAAAGAACATCTCACCAACGATTTCCCTTCTTGAGCCAAAAAGCGGCCGTACCTTCCGCCAGTACAGCGTGGATTTATACTGCAACTCAAAGCCACCGAGACTTTACAATCCGACAGTCCTGAACGACAATAACAGCACTTTCGCAATCGCCTTTGATATGCCGAGCGCGGCAGAGCTTGCCCTCCGCCACAAGGATTTGACCACAATTTCAATCAACGGCTCGTCATTCCCGCTTACAATCGACGAAAACGGAAATTTTATCTTTGAAGACTCAAGATTCACCACAAGCCCAAAGTCAAGTTACACTGCAATCAACTCAAAAAACTTCGTGCAGACAAGCCGTTCAGTTTATTTTGCTACAGAAGAAGCCTTTTCAGCCGACGAAAAATCTTACACGCTTGTATTAAGCGACTCGGCAGGGCTTACAAGCCAGACTACCGCAAGCACAATGATTACAAAGCTCAACAAGCCTCAAATCTTTGACCCAAAGAATAACGAAATTGCGGACGGCTCATCTGTCATTTACGAAAAAGATTACGAGAAAAACTGCAGCGAAATCACTCTCGTTCCACCAAGCCAGGATCATCTTGGAAACGAAGTCGAAGATTCAACCCTGCATTATGTCATTTACAAGGGCACAAGCTCTGTCGCAAGCCTTTACAAGACCGGCTCCACAAAGGAAAGTTTAACGCTCCAGCTTGAAGTGGGAACTTGGTACATAGAGGCCTACGCCGAAAAAACGAACTACGAGAACTCTGCCCCGGCCAAAGCCGACATCCGCGTAATTGACACCAGCCTTTACATAAGCGCCAATGGCGACGACAGCATTGCAGACGGAAGCGAAGAACTTCCTTACGCTACATTCACTGCCGCACTCGCCGAAATCAACTCACGCTCTATTTCTACATCTAACTATGTATTCTACATCACAGGAAATCTCACAGGCGAAGAGGAATTAAAAGACCCGATCTCTGCAAGTTCACTCGTAATAAGAGGAAGCGATTCGAACGGAGGAATCAGCTCACTCAAAATTGAAACGGCCCTTCCTCTCACACTCAAGAAGCTTTCTCTGGGAAGCCTTGCCCTTTCTTCTGGAAGTCCAAAGCTGGCCGACTGTACGATTGAAAATCTTTCTGTCGCAAACGGCGCAGAAATCACGCTTTCGGACGGAGTAAGCGTTACAAATGCCGAAACAAGCGGAAGCATAAATATAGAAGGAAGCGCAGTCGTAACGGGCGAACTCAAAGTTAAGGATTCGGAAGGCGGAATCATTACAATCACAAATGAACTCACAGGTGAAACAGCCGCCACCATAACGCCAGAAACTTACGCCAACGGAACAAGAATTCTTTCTGAAAACGAACTTCTCGCCACAAATTACGGAAAATTCAAGGTCAAACAGAAGACGAGTGACACCGTCTGGGGAATCACGAGCGGCGGTCTTCTCTCAGAAATGGCAAAACGCCAGATTGCAATCAATGTCTATACAGGCGAAAGCGACATCGAAGTCACAAAATCAGAAAGCGCCAACACCGTCACATTCACTGCAGAATCTGGATTTACAGCCTTTGTATGGGAGATTGATGATAAAACACCGGAAGCCACAGGATATTCTGGAATCACGGTAAGCGAAGGAATACTCGTAATCGACACAAGCTCATGGAGCATAGGAATTTACGACATTTATCTCACGGCAAAAAAAGGCGGCGAGACTTATTCTTACCACGCTCAGATTGCAATAAACTAAGGGGGAACAAATGAAAAACAAGATTTCAAGCACGATTTTCAAACTTCTCAGTATTTTATTTTTGCCGCTTCTTTTTTCATGCTCAAACCTCACGGATGATTCTTCTGCCCTCAAATCAAAAAATGGGCTTGCCACAATCAAAGTTGACGTTGAAAACACAGATGCCCGCACGATTCTTCCTGCAATCGAAATTACAGATTTAGCTTTAACAGGAAAGTACGAAAGCGGGAGCGAAGAAAGCCTTGCCACAGCCCAAACCCTTGATGAAATGTCTTCAAAAGAAATCGAGATTCAGACCGGAAACTGGGAATTTACGCTGGCGGCAAAAGTCAGTGGCACGGCATACACTGCCACGATTACAAAAGATATTGAAAGCCAGGGCGAAAATTCCCTTAATTTTACCCTTGAACCTGCAAGCGGCACAACAAAAGGCTCCCTGGATTTTTCAATGACTTTCACCGGAAATGACAGCGAGCAATATACAATTAAAGTCTCTCTAGCTTCATTCTCTCCGACTTATGAAAAAAATGCAGGAGAAAAACTTGAATTTTACCTGTCGCCTCTTGAAGAAGGTAGCTACCCCTTAAAAATAGATTTTTATGCGAAAGATACCAGTGAAATCCTCAACACCTATCAGAGCATTGTCCGAATAAAAAAAGGAGTTACAACAAGAGCCGAAGTCACAAACTTCAACCTGAATGACATATATTCAATCAGCTATGAAAATTTCGAAACGGAAAGCGGTGACACGCTCGACCCTGAGACAAGCGTAATGACCCTAAAATTCAGCCGAAAATCCGGTGACTCTGACGGTTATATCGCACTGCCAAAACTTACAAACAGCGAACTGACTTTCTCAGGCTGGTACACAAAAAACCCGGCAGCCAGTGATTTTGAAGAATCCTCAAAAGTTGAGGAATTCGGCACGGCTCCAGATACAGTCCAGAAAATCAAAGTTACGGAAAATCAGAATCTGAAGGACCTTACGCTGTATGCAAAGTGGCTGATGAATACTTCCGGTACTATTCACACCGCACTGGATTACGAGTTTAATTTTGCAATCGACTCACCTTTTCTCGCACTTCCAGCACAAAAAGATTATGGACTTACATTCACCCCTAAGCAAATAGAGGCTGATAACACAAAAACACAGATTTATTATAATCCGGCAGACAAAGAACTTTATAAGGACTCTGCCTTTACAAAGCCATGCGCCAGCGGAGAAAAAATAACATTCAGCGCACCACTTTATTGTGAGAGCAAAAAAGTCACTGACTGCACAATAAGCATAAGCACGACAGGAGAATTTTTAGTTACAGTGCCCGCACTGATTTATGATGAAGTGTACACGCTGAAAATTTCTGCTTTGTATTTGGGATTGTTATACGATGCTGAGTTTAAGCTGGCAGTTTCCAAAACAGAAATAGACGCAGCTGAACTCACAACTGCCAATTATAGTTCCTTTACCGAGATTTCCATAACAAACACCGCAGGCATGAATATACTTTCAACCATTTCTGAAAGCAAGGATTTTTCAGGCAAGAAAATCATTCTTGAAAACGATGTTGAACTCGACTCAAGTTTTGTCGCAATCAGCACATTCAAAGGGACTTTTGACGGAAACGACAAAACAATTTCAGGACTTAACGGACAGGTTGCATTGTTTCAAACAGTAAGCGGCGGAACAGTAAAAAATCTCACCATAGAAGGAACTTCCACTAAGGCCGGTATTGTAAGCAATCTGCAAGGCGGACTTATAGAAGGATGTACCAGCAGAGTTTCTGTGACCGGAACAGAAATCTACGTAGGTGGAATTGCAGGAATTATGAATGGAACAAACACGACAATCAGAAACTGTGCGAATGAAGGAACGATAACAAGCTCAAAAGGCTATCTTGGAGGCATTGCGGGAAGGGAAAGTTCAGCTCGTTCTATAATTGATTCCTGCGTGAACAAAGGAACCATAACTTACACAGGGAGTTCTTATGGTCTAATGGGTGGAATTTGTGGATCAGCATTTGGAATCATAAGAAACTGCATAAATGCAGGAGAAGTAAATGGCGGTGGCACAAGCGAAGTTGGAGGAATTGCAGGTTGTACACATTGTCCAGGCAACTACGGTTTTGGAGTTATTAACTGTGCAAACCTTAACTCTGTAACTGGAAGTAAAAATATTGGTGGTCTAGCGGGTATTGGTGATGGCAGTGATTATGATGTAAATATCATTAACTGTTACAATGCCGGTGCAATTACGGCAAGCAGTAGCTCAAACGGTGCAATCCTTGGTTCTGTCACGGCTAGCGGAACATGTATATTCACACACAATTACTACAAGCCAGAAACAGCCAGTGTTGGTGTCTATGAAAAAACGGATTCAGAATCAGATTCTACTTCAAGTATACCAAGCGAAGCAGAAATGAACACCTGGGTAAATTCCAATAATTCTTCTGGCATTTACAAAACATGGACGATAAAGGACGGCAATCCTGTTCCTGATGTCGGCTACAATTGGTAGGTTCATATGAAACAAAAGATTGGTGGCTGGAAAAAGAAGAACCGAGACCAGATTACTACGCTATGTATACGCCAAGAAACAATGTAATGTTCTTTGCAGGTGCAAAATACGGGACAAGCGAAGAAAATCTAACTATTTTTGCGGAAGACACTGGATATACAGATGAGTTCTAGGGAAAAAGAGGAAGAGGAAAAAAGATTTTCCCATCTCTCCCGTTTGTCTTTGCTTATGCTTTCACCGTGACTGCCTCTTCAGTTTTCCGTTTTCAAATTTCAAGTTTTAATTCGTCTCTCAAGGCTAGCACTTGCTCCAGCGGGAGAGAACAACCTTTAGAGACAGTTTCAGGAGGAAGTCCAAGTACGAGAAAATTCTTCGCATTTTCGCGGGCGTTTGCCTGAGCACCTTCCTCTCGCCCTTCGGCAATTCCAGCCTGCTTGCCGTCCTCGAAATCGTAATATCTTTGCCTTGCCCATGTCATATACTGCACCCTCCATTGCATGTTGCGCTTCGCGTTATTCACATAACCGCTCAGCATGGAAGTGAAGCGGCTTTTTGCGCTGTTTGAAATCAGGAAGTTGAAGAAACTTTTGACTTCTTCATTCTCAATCATTTTAGCACAGGTCGGCGCAATAAAAAAGTGGCGGAAGTCTCGGTCTTTGAGTTTTATTTTGTTATCCTCAAGGCAAATGTTCTCAAAAGTGTAGACCGGAAGGTCCTGGTCAAAAATGTCGCTCATACAAATGAAAATCACATGGGAGTCCTTCAGCGATTTGTAGGGCTCGCCCTCTTTTAGTGAGTCCAATGCCATCAGGGCGGAATAATAGCGCGAGCGTTCCGGTAGTTCGTGGGTGTTCGCAACCTGAAGTTCGATGTCGTACATCCGGCCCGAGTCCTTCACGAACACATCAAGCCTGACACCTTTAGAATCATAATCGATGTCGATGACTTCTTCGTTGTGCATTTCCATTTTTTCGATTTTGATTCCGAGAAGCATTTCAATTAAGTGCTTGCACGCGTCGGGGTGGTGACGCATTACTTTATAAAAGATAAAGTTGTTCGCAAGGGTAAGCGACTCCCATTTCTGTTCAAGGTTAAGTGTTTTTGTTTCAGCCATACATTTCTCCATACAATACGGTATTTTTACGAAAAAAAATTCGTTTTTCACTGTATAAATAGGCAAAAAAAGTGTGTTTTCGGCAACAAAGGTAGAGATAAAATTGCAAAATAAGAATACTCTTAATTTTTTACAAGGAATTTTTCTTTTTTTGGGTAAACTACGGATTAAATCTATGTAATGTGTTATAATATAAGGAAGTATGAAAAACGCTACATTAAAACTAAAACTTTCTCTTTTATTTATCTCAATTTTGATTTCGCTCTCGCTCGCATTTTCTTCATGCAATGATTCGCTTGACGACGAAACTACTCCAAACCAGAAGGTAACGCTTAAAGGCACAATCGCTCTTAGCGGGGCTCTTCCTTCGGAGCTTGTAAGTGGTTTCCTTGAAGCGGATTCACCTTCACGCGCCGCCTTCCCTACTACAACTGGCTGCACTTATTCCGTGACTGCAGTCTGCACAAATCCGGCGGAAAGCGTGAACGGAACTATAAGCGGAAATTCATATTCAATCGAACTTACCCTGGGAAGGACTTACACGGTCACCGCTGCCCTGAAAAATGGCGATTCAGATATTTTTTCTGATGATTGGGAAAATGTTGAAGTCACAAGAGGAAATGCCGCCACTTTGAGCCATGATTTCATTCTCAAAGGAAAATCTGGCGGAAGTGGAAGCATTGAGCTTAATATTACAGTTCCTTCAAGCGTAAAGAGCGTAAAGGCTTCATCATCTTCTTCTGGCTGGGATTCTTCTTCCCCAAGCTTTACCCTTGATTCCACCACGGCAACTCTTTCCTGCTCCTCAATAAACGCAGGTACTTACGAAGTCACACTGGATTTTTACGATTCGACTGATGAATCAAATAGAATTCTTCTTTATTCATGTACACAGAGCATAAATGTCGTCGAAAACATGAAAACAAACTTGTGGAAAGAAAGTTCTTCAGCAAGCTCCCCTATTTCAAACGACACCTTCACTCTCACAGATGCGCTAATCACCTCTTTTGAACGAACACAGATTTATGTCGGAGACACAAGCGTTGGCACAGCTTCTGAAAGCGGAAGCGGAAGTCCCTACGCACCATTGGCGACTTTCGAAAAAGCCCTGAGTATCATTGAGAATCAGGGGGCAAGCAACAAAGACTACACAATCTGGATTAGCGGGAATTTCACTGGAACTAAGACACTTTCAAGCTCACTGGACGGCAAAGCACAATCAATCACAATTTCAGGCACTAGTGGAAACAGCACGGATGTTCTGGACGGAAACAACGGGGGAACGACACTCACCGTAAGCACCAGCGTGCCTGTTACAATCAAAAATCTCAAGATTACCGGTGGAAGTGCTGAGAACGGCGGGGGAATCAACAATAGTGGAACACTTTCGCTTTCTGACGGATGTCTTGTTTCGGGAAACACTGCCAGTAATTATGGCGGCGGCGTATACAGCACAGGCACGATGTTTATGTACGGTTCTGCCGTCATCGGTGACTCAACGAAAAATGAGAGCGCAACGGAATCAGGTTACTCAAACAAGGCAGGATGCGGTGGTGGAATTTATTCTACTGGAAACCTTTATCTGGGATATTCTGAATCAAATACGAAAACTGAGCTTACAGGCGGAGTGTTCTACAATTTTTCTGCAAATACGGGTGGTATTTATCAGTATGGTCCGGGAGAAGAAAGTAGCAGTAATCTCAAACTGGATTCAGGCTTTGTTTCCTATAACGCAGAGCGTGGTATTTATGCAGGCAAATGCACATTCACCATGACAGGCGGAACAATAAACGGGAACAAAGCTTTTGATGATACAAGTAATGCTGAAATAAGGGGTGCCGGTTTTTATGCAGGAACTACCTGTACGGCTTTAATTTCTGGCGGAACAATTAGCTCTAACATGGCTGCTGGAAATGGTGGCGGAATTTATATTGCACAAGATAACAGTTATGTTACGCTAAAAGGCGGAACAATCAGCTCTAACACTGCAGGCGATAACGGAAACGGCATTGCATTGATGAAAGGTGCATTAAAAATGCAAGGCGGGGTAAAAGTTGATTCTTGCAACGATGTCTATCTTGCAAGCGGAAAAGTCATCACAGTGACAGGAGAACTCACTGGCACTACGCCTGTAGCGACAATCACACCAGCCGCCTGGTCTCGCAGAACCACGGTTGTTCAGGCAGACGGAACGAATCTTACAACCCTAAAAGAAGACGGTGAGTATGATTATACAAATTATTTTGCCATTTCAGATGAAGACTGGAATACAAAACTTTCGACAGATAATAAGTCGCTCATGATTGATGCCCCGATTTATGTTGCTGGAGCCGGAGACGACACAAAAGGCACCGGCACGAAATCAAAGCCTTTTGCCACAATTGCAAAAGCCTGCACGGAAATGAAGGATAAGAACACAGAATTCACAATCTACATTGACGGAGAGGTTACAGGCACTCAGACAATTTCGGGTAATCTTAATGCAAA
Source organism: Treponema sp. (assembly GCA_017468745.1). Taxonomy (GTDB): domain Bacteria; phylum Spirochaetota; class Spirochaetia; order Treponematales; family Treponemataceae; genus Treponema_D. The sequence goes on from JAFUHS010000117.1 coordinate 9,894, forward strand.
ATCTGTCACACTTTCTGGAGCGACAGGAAACACAAGTGATATTCTGAACGGAAACAGCCAGGGAACGACACTCACCGTGGCTACGGCGATTCCGGTTACGATTAAGAATCTTAAAATCACCGGCGGAAGTGCTACATACGGCGGTGGAATCTATCTTGGAAGCGATTCAAATGTCACGCTCTCCGAATCAATCGTCACTAAAAATAAGTCTACAGGATACGGTGGAGGAATTGCCGTCTATTGCGCAAGTCTCATAATTGATAAGAGTACCATAACAGAAAACCGTACCACCACACAAGATATGGGTGTAGGAGCTGGCATTGCCTTAGCAGGAAACGATACAGTTACTGCCAAAGTAACCATGAAGGCAGGTTCAGTTATCAGCGGGAATAAGACGTATGCTAATAAAAATGGCGGTGGCGTAGCCCTGTATATTGGTAAAACACAGTTCACAATGGAAGACGGTGAAATAAGCGGAAACACGGCATATGCTGGTGGCGGAGTTTACATGTGTAATAATGCCGAATTTATTCTTAAAGACGGAAAAATCTCAGGAAACACGGCAACTCATTCCAGTGGCACAGTTGGCGGTGGCGGAATATATTTATGCAATCAAGCATCTCTGTTAATGAGCGGTGGGGAAATTTCAGGGAATGTTGCAAAAGACTACGGCGGTGGAGTTGCATTTGCTGATAATGAAACAACTCAATCATTCACAATGACAGGCGGTGTAATCAAGAACAATACCCTGACGAGCACATCAGGCTTGGGAAAAGGAATTTTCGTTAATGGCACATTCAAAATGTCAGGTGATGCTCTTGTAGATAGTACAAACGATGTCTATCTTGCGAGCGGAAAAGTCATCACGGTGACAGGAGAGCTCACTGGCACAAGTCCTGTTGCGACCATTACACCAGCCGCCTGGTCTCGCGGAACAAGCATTGTTCAAACAGGCGGAACGATTACAAATTTGACAAATTATAAATACTCTTTTGTATTAACAGATTCTGACTGGAATACAAAACCTTCGACAGATAATAAGTCGCTCATGATTGATGCCCAGATTTATGTTGCGGGAAGCGAAAATCATCCATTTTGCGGTTTTGCAGGAGATGACACCGGCACCGGCACGAAATCAAAGCCGTATGCAACCATTGCAAAAGCCATCGAACTGCTGACAGATATGAACACAGATTACACAATTTACATTGACGGAACAATTTCAGGCGCGCAGACAATTCCGTCTACTCTTACTAATACAACCTCAGGAACATACAAAGCGGCTTCCCTCACAATAGAGGGCGTGAACGGTCTTGACTCATCAACCCAAGAGCCAAAAGATATACTTGATGGTAATAGTTCAGGCTCAACACTAACAGTAGAATCAAACGTTCCAGTAACAATTACAAAGCTA